>JBBRQP010000048.1:0-23503 GCA_038226175.1 Gloeobacterales cyanobacterium | reverse complement strand
CGTACTTTGAGCTTTACGTCCGCAGATACAGGTCATCGTCTTTTGGACTCGCTGTACCAGTTTCACGTTCCAAGTTCCCTGGGCATGGGCGGGTATTACCTACCAAGATCACGATGGTTGTCGCCCCTTGGCTCAGATACGTCAGATTCCCTCCGCAGAAGTGTCACGCATCTGGACAAGTTATGACCCATGTGAAACCCTTTGTTTGCTAAATCTCCGCCTTCAAGGGTGGACTCTTGCTCACGCGGCATATATCCCGACGCTCAATTGAAGCGATTAAAGCGCGGGGTCTACGCATGGGCAGCTAATTAGCCTCGAATGCATTCGGAGCGCATTCTTTTTGCAGTCCTGACCTAGTTTTTTTTGGACGTTAACAAATTAAAGATGATTTAGTAGGTCAAACTACCGCGTAAATTCCGCAGAGGTTACTAAAATTACAAAACGAATAGCCAACTTGGGTTTAGAATGTCTACCAGCCTTCTTAGTAATCACGGTAGAAGGCCTGACCTTAATTTAGGAACCTTGACTCATGGGAACAAAACCGGCGCAAAAGGGTGTGACGATTTGGTTGACAGGGCTATCGGGGGCAGGCAAAAGTACAATCGCCCTGGAGTTAGAACAGCGATTACTGGCCATGGCTCTAGATATCGAACCTCTCGATGGGGATGTAATCCGCACCAATCTGAGTCAAGGCTTAACTTTTAGCCGCGAAGACCGGGATATCAATGTCCGTCGTATTGGCTTTGTTTGTGAGCTTTTGACCCGCCACGGTGTGATTGTACTCACCTCAGCGATCAGTCCTTACCGCGATGTACGCACCGAGCTGAAAGACCGTATTGGCGATTTTCTAGAGATTTTCGTCAGTTGCCCCATCGAAGAATGCATTCATCGCGATGTCAAAGGACTATATAAAAAAGCAATTGCCGGAGAAATTCCCCGCTTTACCGGGATCTCTGACCCCTACGAAGAACCGCTTAATCCCGATCTCGTAGTCCACACAGATCTCGAAACTCTGGATGAATCAGTAACCAAAATTGTAGATTGTTTAGCCGAGCGTGGCTATATTCCTGCTATGGTGCTGAGCGTCTAGTCATTGATTGTGTGTGCCTCTTCTGTCCAATCTTTTGGCGGGGGAGGTTTTTTTGTGGTTACACACAAAAAATCTCATGTGACAGAAGAAGTGCGGGCTCTCAAAATTGATTAAACTAAGAATCCTTACCCTGAGTCCTGATGCATTCACGTTCGGTATGGTTAACCGGATGGGCTTTACTGCTCGCGGTATTGATTGGTGGAAATTTGCTTGCGACCGTCAGCCGGCCTTCTGAGCAAGAAACGCTGGCCTTAAGTGCGCAAGATGCCCAGTTGCCCTTGCTCTGGTTACGCGATGACCCGCAGGTGCCTGAGGCTCTCAAAGTTGCTGTATTACCTAATCTCAAAGACCTGATCGCTCAGTATCAAAAGGTTTACCAGACGGCGCGTCGTGCTACCACTACTCCCGAAGAAGTGATACTGTTGCGTCTCAAATTAGGCTTGTTGTATGCCAAAACAGGACAGCTAACCCAAGCCCTTGACCTGTGGCAGCAAGGCCAAGAGGCTGGGCAGGTGCTCGAATCACTATTTGCTAGCTCAGCTCGGCGGGTCTTACCAGATAGTGAGGTGATTTTACGTGCAAATCTAAAAGGCTGGTATCTAACCGAAAGTTTAGAACAACTTGCTCACGTACAGAAACGTTCGACACAAGCTCTACTCAGCCAAAAACAAGCCCAAGCTGATACTTTATTTAAGCAAAGTCTCTGGTTAAACCTATTTCAACTGGCTGCCTTGTTGGTAGGTTTATTTTTGTTAGTTAGAGAAATATTTTTTTGGCAACAGCAAAAGCGCAGTTGGGGTAACGTATTGCCGGCACCTTGGTCGTGGGATGACGGGATATTGGTGATTTTAGCCTGGTTGACAGGAGCAATTTTTTTGGGATTAGGGGTGGGGCTAGGTCTCAAAGGCTGGCTTGATCAAGTAATTGCTGCGCCAGACTTGGCCTTTGCTGTGCTCGTGTTTGTGAGTAAAAGTTTGGATACACTCTTAGCTTTAGGCTTGATTATTTTGGTATTAGCACGCAAACATGTGCCAGTTTTTGCCTTTGGGCTAAGTAGGCTGAGTTGGGGATTAGGCGGTTATTTAGCAGCGTTACCGCTAGTCTTGGGCATGTCGCTGATCACCCAAAAAATCGTGGCTGGTGGTGGTGGTAATCCACTTTTGACCTCCATTGCTGATAGTAAGTCTCCTTGGGCGGTGATCTTGCTCTTTTTTACCGTGGCTTTTTTGGCTCCTGTGGCGGAAGAGTGTTTATTTCGCGGGGTCTTGTTTCCGACGTTGGCGCAACGCTGGGGGATAGTCCCCGCTATTGTGGTTTCCGGGCTGGTTTTTGGAGCTATTCATATGAGTGCAGCGGAGTTTTTACCTTTGGCTACTTTGGGGATGATCTTGGCCTATGTTTATCAACAATCACGTAATTTAGCATCAAGTATTATGCTGCACATGCTTTTTAATAGTGTGACATTTGGCACGTTGCTAGTGTTGGGTAGTTGAGTTGTGTGACCCAGTGCTGATTAGTTAGTTGACGATCGCAAAAAGCTCCTGAACCTGAGCAATGGAAGATAGGTCAATCTTTCATATGAGTTAGATGAAAGAAAATCTTATTTTTGAGAAAGCCTATAATTGTGCTAAGTTGACGGGGAAATCTGTCGGTACACATTGCGTTAGTCCTCAAAACTCACCAAGGTTATAGCCAATGCCTAATCTCAATATCTTTGATAAGAAGCCTATTTCCATAAAACGTCTATTTGTGGCTACAGCTTTAGTTCTTGGTTTGGCAAGTTTATTGGTTAGATACCTATTGCCTTCTTTTACTTATTATGGTTATTCAGCACAACTTTTGGGAGGCACGCTTATTCTTGCCATCAGCTCAGCTAGATTGGGCATGGTTATTTTTGATATCTATAAAAAGCAAATACCTTGGACGCAAATTATACTTCCCATCGTGATTAGTTTAGGAGTAGCCCTATTACTTTTTGGCAAAACTACGCGTCAGTCATTGATTCTACTAATTACTGTTCTAGAGCTTGGGCTGCTGGGATTAGGCGTGATTATTGCGTGGCAAAAATCTAAGAATAATCATAATGACCAAAGCTTTGATGATTTACTTGAAGAATCACTACTTTCGTTTTTACCCGCACAGATTGCACCTTGGGTAAAAGTAGAAATGGTTGTTATCTACTCTGCATTGCAGGCTATCTTGCATGGATTTCGTGTAACGCCCATAGCAGGTCATGGTTATGCTCAGAGTTCTCATTTGCAGTTTATACCGATGCTACTACTCATTACTTCTGTTCCAGAGATGTTGTTAGTTGAAGTGATTATTCATGCTCAACCACTCTGGTTAAAAATTCTTGTCATAGTGATTGAAATATGGGCTATTCTCTGGACTTATGGACTTTATATCACTATGCTAAATCGTCCTCATCAGATAACTTCAGCAGTGGTTAAGTTTTATCGTGGCGCGTTGAGCCAAGTTAGCATCCCATTAAACAATATTAAAGACGTAGCGCCTTTGCCAGCTAGTGTAGACGCTCGCCAGCTAAAACGGACTTCTGATGCTCAGACAAGTTGGCTGACTATTCCTGGCTCACCTCTTGTTAAAGTTATCCTAGAGACACCCTTAACTTTTTCTCATGGTCACAAGAATAAAGCTCTGGATCATGTAAATTGCCTTATGGTTGCGGCGGACAAGCCCACTGAGTTTTCTCAGGCAATTCTGCAAGCCAAGTTGCTTGCTGCAACCAAGCGCCTGTAGTTATCAATGTCATGCAGACTTTGGTGGCACAATAGGTCAGGTCATGGTGAGTAAAAGCATGGCGCATTGGCGCAGTGTCGGGGTAATTGGTGGCGGGCAATTGGGGCGGATGCTGATTCAGGCAGGACAACGTCTGGGTTTGGCAATGTCCGTACTTTGCGAAAACGAGCAGGAAGCCGCAGCGCAGGTCACCTCAGACGTGATTTTGGGTACCGCAACTAGCCTAGAAGGCCTTAGCCGTTTAGCAGCAAAATGTGATGTATTGACGCTAGAAAACGAATGGGTTGCGCCTGAGCTTCTAAGACAGCTCACAGCTAGATTTCCTGTAACTATCTGGCCTAGTGCCCAGACTTTGACTTGGATTCAAGATAAATATCAGCAACGCCAACGCTTACAACAACTTGGCCTACCTGTACCCAATTTTCGAGCCATTAGCACTAAGCAAGAAATAGAAGAATTTGGTTTACAACACGGATTTCCGATTATGCTCAAAACGCGCTTCCAGGGCTATGACGGACACGGAACCCAGCGCCTATCTTCTCTTGCCGCAGTGCCTGAATTCAATGGCGAACCGCTATCTTTAGTTGAAGCTTATGTCCCTTTTAGCTGCGAACTTGCCGTGATGGTGGCACGTACCCCGTCCGGTCTCGTTAAGAGCTATCCCGTCGTTGAAACCATTCAGGTTAAGCAAGTGTGTCATACGGTGCTCGCTCCTGCTGCAATTAGTGCCTCCCTCCAGCAACAAGCCCAGGCTTTAGCCGAAGCTGCCGTGAGCGCCGTAGATGCTATTGGGGTCATTGGGGTCGAACTTTTTTTGAGTGCTAACGGAGATTTGGTGATCAACGAGCTAGCACCACGCCCCCATAATTCTGGACATTACACGATTGAAGGCTGTGTGACGAGCCAGTTTGAGCAGCATCTGCGTGCCATTTTGGATTGGCCTCTCGGGGATACATCCTTGTTGCGACCAGCGGCGGTAATGGTCAATATTTTGGGAGAAACTAACCCCGAAGTTATGCCTGACCCGCGTGCACTACTTGCCTTAGCTGATGTCCATCTACACTGGTATGGCAAAACAATTCGTCCTGGGCGCAAGGTAGGTCATGTGACGGTACTCGGTGAAGACCTGAACGCTACCCATGCCCGAGCATTGCAAGCTCGTTCTCAGCTAGAGGTATAACATTTATGACCGAGCCGATGGTGAGTGTGATTATGGGGAGTGATTCCGATTTACCAATTATGGCAGCTGCTGCTGAAGTGTTAGAGAGCTTTGGGGTCACCCATGAAGTGCGTATTGTCTCAGCGCATCGTACACCCGTACTGATGGTCAGTTTTGCCCAAGAGGCTTATGGTCGTGGGATACGGGTGATTATTGCCGGAGCGGGCGGAGCTGCGCATCTACCGGGCATGGTTGCGGCGCTAACTCCGTTACCAGTCATTGGCGTTCCGGTACCCACGGCGCATTTGCAGGGTGTTGACGCGCTCTATTCTATTGTGCAAATGCCAGGCGGGGTTCCTGTCGCTACGGTTGCGATTGGTAATGCCAAAAATGCAGGCTTACTCGCAGTACGGATGCTCAGTATTACAGACCCTACGTTACTCAAAAAAATGCTAGCTTATCAGGCTGACCTAGCGCAGCAGGTCTATATTAAGCAAGAAAAGTTATCAACTTTGGGTTATCAGGCTTACGGAAAGTAAAGTTTTTGATCCTAAAGTACATAATAGAAGAAATTACAACTATCTCAATGAGCTGTTGTGGGGGAAAGATTAGTGTTAAAAAGTGAATGTCACGTACCAACCGATCCTCTAACCTAATAAATGAAATTTCTTTATGTGGTTATAAAAAGATTGTTTTTTACTTGCGCTTGATTCTCTAAAAACCTTGGAGGTTGAAATGTTTAATTCTGCTTTAGTCATGAATTCGAGCGTTTCAAAAAATCAATTATTGCTCACTGCTTCACTAATTGGAGCCGTCAGTTTTTTCGCGACAATGGCGGCTGTGGCTGAGCCATTGAGTACTTTAGCTGACTTTAATCTAACTGGCACCCGTCCCTACATTCCTACTTCAATTGTGCAGGGTAGTGGCGGTGCTTTTTATGGCACGACTAATGCAGGAGGGCGTTCTGATGATTGCGGGGTCTCTAGAGGGGTGAACTATGGCTGTGGAACTCTATTTAAAATGGCTCCTAACGGTATCATGCTCACTTTAGTTAACCTTAACAATAAGACTGGAAGCGAACCTAGTGATCTGGTCGAGGGTGCTGATGGTAACTTTTATGGCACGATGACCTATGGCGGTGACGGAGAAGGCACAGTGTTTAAGATGACCCCCGCTGGTACTTTTACGACCCTAGCCAGTTTTAATAATATTGATGATAGCTATGTTACTTTAGGCGTTAATAATAAACCGAGTCGGTTAGTCAAAGGGAATGATGGCAATTTTTACGGTACGACTAATGCCGGTGGGAGTTCTAGAAAGTGTACGTATGCAAGCGGTGTCAATCTTGGTTGCGGAACGGTATTTAAGGTAACACCTAGTGGCAATCTGACTACCCTGATCAATTTCAATGGCAGTAATGGAGCCTATCCAAGTGGGGGGCTTATCCAAGGTAGTGATGGCAACCTCTACGGCACTACGATTAGAGGTGGCAGTTCGAACCAGTGTCATCGGGGTCTTCTTGATGGCTGCGGAACCATATTTAAGATCACGCCTCAAGGCACATTGGTTACCCTAATTAGTTTTGATCGCACTAATAATGGCGCCTATCCTCAAACTGCCCTAACAGAAGGTAGTGATGGTAATTTATATGGCACTACTACGTTTGGTGGATCTGCGGGTACTATTTTTAAGGTGGCTCCCAAGGGGAGGCTCACAACGCTTAACTTTTTACCGTCAACAACGTTTGATCCGCTAGTGGAGGGTAGTGATGGCAATTTTTATGGGACTACTTTTAGCGGTGGTAGCTCTCATGCCTGTGACTATATTGGCATTCAATACCTTTGTGGAACCATCTTCAAGATGAGTCCTAATGGTAATCTGAATACGATTGTCAATTTCAATGCCGATAATGGCGCCTACCCTAGTAGTCTCGTCCGCGGTAATGTTGATGGAAATTTGTATGGCACGACCCAAGGTGGAGGAAATTTTGGCTATGGAACTACCTTCAAGGTCAGCTCAATTCCGATTATTACTAGCTTTTCTATTCCAGACTTGCCTACGGAGCCTGTTATTATCACGGGCGCAAACTTTACTGGCGCAACTAGTGTGACTTTTGGTGGTGCTGAAGCTGTAAGTTTTATGGTTGATACTGATGCCCAGATTACCGCCTATCCGCCTCCTACGGCTGGTAATGGCATCACCGTGACTACACCCAAAGGTACAGGCAGTAACAGTACTTTTGCAGTTCCACCTGATGTGCGTAAGTTCAGCCCAGAGGCGGGAACACGCAATACGGATGTTTTTATCAATGGCTTTGGATTTGTAGATGTAACTAAGGTCAACTTTAATGGGGTAAGCGCGCTATTTCATGTTATTTCCGTCAACAGAATCAAAGCCAGCGTGCCTGAGGGTGCCACGACTGGACGAATCGAAGTAGTGACCAATGGTGGAATGGCTCACAGTAGTACCAAATTTACAATTACACCTTGACAAAGAACACCTCCACTCTAGGTGTAGAGGACTAAGCCCGGCTGCTATCTGGTGTTAGAAAAGAGTGTAAATTCTATGTTGTTAAAAGTGTCCTTGTTTGCCCATACTTGAGGCTTTTCACAAGACCGTTAACCGCTGTTGCAAAATCACCCGTTGTTGTTCGAGTTCCTGGAGTTCGGCTTCAGCTTTTTGAACCAAATCCTCCGGCGCACGGGCACGATACTCAACACTAGTCAAACGTTCGCGCAGTTTTTCTGCTTCCTTAATTTTTTTGGTCAGATCGCGTTCTAATTTTATCCGTAAAGCAGGAAGGTCAACTAACTCCGTCAGCGGTAAAATCACCTCTATACCGCCAGCAACGCCAGAGAAAAATTTACCAGGAATTTCAGGAAACTCAGCCGAAAGCTCTACGCTTGAGAGTTTGACCAGATTTAAATAAGTTAGATTGGCTTCTAGTAAGGCTTTGTCCTCTGCCGTCACAATATAAACTGGTACCGATTGTCCCGGTGCTAATCCAGCTTCTGCTTTGAGATTACGAATTGTGCGAATGACGTCTTTAATTAAGTTAAATTGTGTCTCTACTGTGGTTGCGTAAGTTTCAACTCCAACCGGATAGGCTTGAATTGAAATAGAGGTGTTTTCAAGTGGTGTTAAAGCCTGCCAAATTTCCTCAGTAATATGCGGCATCCAAGGATGAAGCAACTTCAAACTTTCAATCAAAACAGAAGATAAGATATATTCGGCAATCGGACTTGATTCACTACCAAAACGGGGCTTAGCTAGCTCGATATACCAATCACAATAATCATCCCAGATAAAGCTATAAATTAATTTGACCGCAGTACCTAGTTCGTAGGTTGTCATCAAGGTATTAACTTGATTGATCGTCTGTTGAAGACGTGCCAAAATCCATTGATCAGCTAATTCAAGATTCCCATCGACCTGTGCTAACTTGAACTGAGCCTTGCCGATTGCTGGGTCACTTTTTAGATTAAGCTGCACAAATCGTGCTGCATTCCAGAGTTTATTGGCAAAATTACGGGCGGCCTCAATACTAGTCGATTCTTTGGTTTTGCGATTGTAATCCAGGCGAATATCTTGACCAGCCCCAGCAATTGAGGAGAGTAAAGCAAAGCGCACCGCATCCGTGCCATATTTATCCATCAATTCTAATGGGTCAATGCCATTACCTTTAGTTTTGGACATCTTTTGACCCTTCTCATCGCGCACTAAGCCATTGATATAAACTTGTTTGAAGGGCATTTTTCCAGTTAATTCCCCTGCCATCATCGTCATGCGCGCAACCCAGAAAAAAATGATATCAAATCCGGTTACGAGTACAGCCGTGGGGTAGTAGGCCGCGAGGTCTGCAGTTTGATTAGGCCAACCCATCGTCGAAAAAGGCCATAAGCCAGAGGAAAACCAGGTGTCTAAAACATCTTGGTCTTGTACTAATTCGACTTGTGCCCCAAAACGTTCACGGGCAGTCTGGTAGGCTTCGGCTTCAGTCATGGCTACAAGAGGGGGTTCAGATTCTTGACCAACCACATACCAAGCCGGGATCTGATGTCCCCACCATAGTTGTCGAGAAATACACCAATCACGAATATTCTCCAACCAATCACGATAGACTTTTGTCCAGCGTTCGGGCAGAAACTCAGGACTATTTTGCTGGTCAGTATAGGCCAAGGCACGGTCAGCCAACGGCTGCATTTTGACAAACCACTGGGGCGTAAGATAAGGTTCAACGGGTACACCAGCCCGTTCCGAGAACGGCACGCTGTGGGTATAGTCTTCAATTTTTTCGAGTAATTGATGCTCTTCAAACCAAGCCACAATGTTTTTACGCGCCTCGAAGCGGTCTTGTCCAACAAAGATACCGCCCTGTTCATTAATGGAGCCATCAGGATTGAGGATATTGATCAAGGGTAAATCATGGCGCTTACCCATCGCAAAATCATTGGGATCATGGGCTGGCGTAACTTTGACGCAGCCAGTACCAAACGTCGGATCAACGAATTGATCGGCAATCACAGGAATAGTCCGGTTCTGAATCGGTAAGTCTAAGGTTTTGCCGATCAAATCACGGTAACGTGCATCTTCAGGATTAACCGCAACCGCCGTATCCCCGAGCATGGTTTCAGGACGGGTCGTCGCCACCACCACAAACCGTCCCGGTTGATCCGTCACCGGATAACGCAGATACCATAGCGAACCTTTGACTTCGCGGACATCGACTTCCAAATCAGAAATAGCCGACTGTGAGCCTGGACACCAATTGACCAGATATTCACCGCGATAAATCAGACCAGCTTGATATAACCGCACAAAGGCAGTCTTCACCGCAAAAACTAGCTCTTCATCCATGGTGAAGCGTTCACGACTCCAGTCGAAGGAGCAACCTAAGCGTTTTAGTTGATGGACAATCGTGCCGCCAGATTGGGCTTTCCATTGCCAGACGCGTTGATTAAAAGCGGTGCGACCTAGATTTTTACGGAGTTTTGCCCCGCTCTGACTGACGGCTTTTTTCTGTTTTTCGGGCAGACTATGAAAGTCTTGGCTAAGCCCCAAGGCCTCACGGCCCAATTCCCGCTCGACGACTACTTGTGTCGAAATCCCCGCATGATCCGTACCCGGTAGCCACAAGCAATCCTTGCCCTGCATCCGCTGATAGCGAATCATCACATCCTGCGCTGACATATTGAGCGCATGACCGATATGCAGACTACCCGTGACATTGGGGGGCGGGATCACAATACAAAAATGTTCTTGGTCAGCGTGGGGGTCAGCGCGATAAAAATCCTGCTCTGCCCAATAAGTTTGCCAACGGGGCTCGGTTGTAAATGGGTCATATTGACTAGGCAAGGGCATGAGCGTGCTACAAAAGGCGTTCTCTTATGGTAGCTGAAGACGTTTCTCCTCTTCATTTGTCTTGATTGAGAAAGCCCCTCCGCCCCATAAATGGGGGACGAAGCCCAGCTAATACTTGGTTTGGACACCTGAGAAGAAAGAGAGTTAACGCTCTATTTCTGAAAGTGTAACTTTCCCTAAGAGTGCCCTGGCTCCCCATTTATGGGGCGGGGGGGCTGGCTATTCAATAGACTCAGTTCAGCTATGTTTGTGTAAATCTAGTATTCAAAATAGGCGCCTATAGAAATAATTTATCCTGCGATCAGCTCTAAGTGTTTATCGGGTCGTAAGCACCTGAATCTACTATAGACTTACGCCCAATCATCTTGACGCGCACTATCGCCTCGGAAGACAGGACGCTTAGTATGGATCTCACGGGTTTTACTGAATAATTCGTCGGGGGTGAGTTGCCACTCGGTGAGTAAGTTTTTGATCTTGCGTTGGATATCTTCGGCGCCATTAAAATCCAGATACCGAATATATAATCGGGCAAGTTCGGCTAAAGCTAGGTCACTAGGATCACTGAGCGCTTGTAAAGCCGCAAGGTCTTTGTCGTGTTGGGGATGAATTTGGCTCATAGTTATCTAAGATACGGGATCAAGGGCGACATAAGCTCAGAAACGCGTTAAATTTGAAAGATAAAAGCAATGTTTTCTCTCTGAGTTTTGTGCCAACCATCCATGCAAAACCTGCCCGTCGTTCAAGACTATCCTTTGATGGACAAACGCCTTTGTAGTAACTGTGGCCTGTGTAACCATGCCCAGTACGAACAGCAGGTGACTGAGATCTGTGCCTTTAGCCAAGACCAGACACCCCAGCGTGAACAACAAATTCACGGGCGCGAGCGTAATCTGACCAATGATGAAGCCTGGTTTGGCGTAATGCAAGCCATGTATGCAGCTCGGATGCGTCAAACGCTGCCTGAGGGACAATCGGGCGGGGCAGTTTTGACGATTTTGCAACGTCTACTGCGTACAGGACAGGTGGAAGCAGTGCTGACCGTTGCCCAAAACCCAGATAATAGCGGTCGGCCAATTTTGGTCACTAAGCCCGAAGATCTGGTGCAAGGAGCGGGCTCCCGTTGGGATATGGTGCCTTTGTTAGATATTGTCCCGGAAATTCAGGCGCGGGGGCTCAAACGTTTAGCTGTTGTGGGTGTGGGCTGTCAGATTTCCGCCTTGCGCGCGATTGAGACGCAGTTGGGATTAGAAAAACTCTTTGTGGTCGGAATTATTTGTACGGATAATATGACCCATCCCAATTGGCAAAAGTTTATCAAAACTACCAGCCGTAATCCCAAAACTGTGCGTAAGTTAGAATTTATGCCTGATTTTAGGGTTTGGTTTTGGCATGAGGATGGTTCAATTGAAAAAGTCCTCTTTTTTGAATTGCGCCTAGATAAACTTGAAAGCGTTTTTCCGGGAGCCTGTCTATCTTGCTTTGACCAGATCAATGGGTTGGCGGATCTGACGGTGGGCTATATGGCTGCGCCAGTGGGCTGGCAGTGGTTTTTGGTGCGCAATGCCCAAGGCGCCGAATTATTTGAATTAGTCCGGCCTGATTTAGAATTTACAGCTTTTATCGATAGTGGCGACCGACTTGATGCTGCCAAACGCTTATTGAAATATCTGGGTAAACCGCCTTTGGTACTACCCCGTCTTTTTGCACGGATTATTGATGCCCGTATTCAAGCCTCAGGGCCGAAGGGTTTGGAGTTTGCACGGTTGGTCATCGAACAAAAACAAACCCGTAATTGGCATCACCTCAAAACCTTCACGCCGGAATTATTAAAAAAACTTATTCCTGCCCATACCCAGACGATTTTGAACCGTTACGGATTGAAATAATGCAACTGCGTGTCCATGTTCCGCCACACCCGTTTATTGCCCAACTCCTGATGCTCTGCCGTGATCGCAATACGCCGACGCCAGTATTTCGTTCGGCGGTGGCGGATTTGGGGCGTTGGCTAACTTATGAGTGTTGTCGTGATTGGTTGCCTGTTATCGAAACGCAGGTGGAAACGCCCCTCGAAGTTATGGCTGATGCTAAATTGATTGATCATTCCCAACCGATTGCTCTGGTACCGATTTTACGAGCAGGACTGGCACTCTTGGAGGGCAGCAGTTCACTTTTACCGATGGCGAAAATTTTTCATGTGGGCTATCGGCGTGATGAGACAACCTTTGAGGCAAGCTGTTATTTAAATCGTCTACCAGAGCGATTTTTGCCGGGAACACGGGTACTAATTTTGGAGCCGATGTTGGCAACAGGGGGGACTTTGTTGCAGGTCTTACAAGAAATTTATGCTCGGGGGGCTGATCCAACTCTGGTGCGCGTCTTGTCGGTTATCTGTGCAGCACCAGCCCTTCAAAAAATTGGTGCAAGACATCCCAATCTAGCAATCTACTGTGCGATGATTGATGAGTTTTTGGATGACCGCAATCATATCGTACCGGGCTTGGGTGATGCGGGAGATCGAGCTTTTGGGACGGATGCCTAATCGCTGCTTTCGGCATGATCATCAAAATTTACCCAACCCCGTCGTACTGATTTAATTTCTTTGTTTTTACTATGGCCACGAATAATCTGCCAGAGCAGTAAATAGATAATTGCTGTAAATAAAGCTCCTAAATTCCATTTCAAACTATTTTTTAGCAGTGTCAATCGTAATTGTTTGCGGATATTTTCTGCATCTTGACGAGTAGTTTGCTCTAGTTGGTTAACTTCAGAAAAAAGACGTTCTTTTAGGGCTTGGGGGGTTTCGATACCCCGTAAACGGCCTTGGCGATTAAGCAATGTAAAGGCAGTATCGAGATTACGGGCAGTGGTCGTATTCAAAATCTTTTTGCGCTGGTCAATCTGGGCTAGGCGTTGCTGAACTTGGGCTGTGACTTGATTATTATTTTGGGTGTTGATCCGCCAAGCCGCACTCAGACCAAAGGGAATCAAGGCAATGAATAAAATGCCTACGACAAAACAAGTCCGAGCCAAACATACAAATATCAATCTCTTTTTTTGATTGACCTCACCAAATAACACAAAACCTAATCCTAAAAGCGGTACGGGTGCCCGTTCGACCAACTCACCAACAACCTGAAACTCCCAAGTAGCCACCGTTAGCTGGGGCGGAACCAGGATGGCAATAAAATCTATAAAGGAGAGTAACAATAATAGATAACCAATTAGGCGTAATGCATGACGTAACCATTCATCAGTCGGCTTGGGCAGAGGAGAGAGGGTCATGGGCCATGATTTTTAGATGCCTAATTGTAGCTGTTTGATCACTGCTTGCACGGGACGGTAATTACGCCGATGCCAAGATGTCACGCCCAGCGTTTGCAAAGCTGCTAGATGTTGCGCTGTGCCATAGCCACAATTATGTTGCCAACCATAGCCCGGATGACGGCTAGCTAGTCTTGCCATCATCCGATCACGCCAGACTTTTGCCACAATCGAAGCACAGGCAATGGCATAACATGTACAATCTCCTTTAATAATTGTCGTATGGGTTCCTAGCTCGATATGCCGAATCGGACTACCATCAATCAGAGCATGATCATAACCACCTAACCGTCCTAGGGCGCGCTGCATCGCCAAGTGAGAAGCCCGCCGCACATTGAGCCGTTCGATTTCTGCTAGATTAGCCGCACCCAAGGTGACTTGCATAGCTTGTTGACAAATCAGTGGCAGTACGGCTTCACGCTGACGAGGAGTCATTTTTTTGGAATCACGCACGCCCTCAAGCTGTGTACAGTTGACTGGTAAAAGTACCGCTGCTGCAACTACCGGTCCTGCCAAACAGCCCAAACCAACTTCATCAACGCCAGCGACGCGCTGACAACCACTATGCCAAAGCGCGGTTTCTACTTCTAACGAAGGGTAATGCACAACCTCTAAGAGCCAATACGTGTCATACCCATAAACGGTTGCAGGACTTCAGGGAGTAGGATCGAACCATCCGCTTGTTGTCCATGTTCGATCAGAGCCGCCCAAATACGCGGTGTCGCTAGACCAGAACCATTAAGAGTATGAGCAAATTGGGGCTTACCTTGAGCATCCCGATAGCGAATATTACCCCGACGACACTGAAAATCACTAAAATGACTGACCGATGAAACCTCTAGCCAGCGTCCAACGCCTGGGGCGTAGACCTCAAGATCAAAGGTTCGCGCTGCCGAAAATCCTAGATCACCCGTACACAAATCTAGTACTCGGTAGGGCAAATTGAGCGCTTGCAACATCCGTTCAACATCGCCACGCATGGCTAAATGTTCTTGCTCAGCCTGTTCTGGGGTGACATATTTGAGTAGTTCAACTTTGTGAAACTCGTGTAAGCGTTGCAAGCCTCGGGTGTCTTTACCCGCTGATCCTGCTTCACGCCGAAAACAGACACTGTAGGCCATAAAACAGATCGGCAACTGTGCTAGATCTAAGATCTCATCACGATAATAGCCTGTCAAAGGCACTTCAGCGGTAGGGATCGCCCAGAGGTCATCTTTGGTTAGATGATAGGCATCATCAGCAAATTTGGGTAGTTGTCCGGTTGCAGTAAGCGTTTCTGACCGCACGAAATGGGGCGGCAAGAGTTCGGTATAGCGTTCACTATTTAGGCTTAGTCCAAAATTCACCAACGCCCGAATCAGCTTAGCTCCGGCTCCCTTATAAAAGGTAAACATCGCCCCCGAAGTCTTAGCCGCGCGTGGTAGGTCGAGTAAATCCCACTGTTCGGCAAGTTCCCAATGCGGACGATAGATCTTACTCACATAAGTATCTGAGTCATAGCCGTGACTGTAAAGTATGACATTATCAGCTTCAGATGTACCTTGGGGCGCTTGCTCAGAGGGGAGATTAGGTAATTCTAAATGTTCTTGAGTGAGGGTTTCTTCGAGTTTTTGTAGCTGGGCTTCAAGTTGGGCTAGAGCTTCTTTTTTCTCTTTGACTTCCTGTTTTTTAAGCTCAGCAGCTTCAGGTTGCTTTTGACCCATCAGCTGCCCGATCGCTTTAGAGGCACTGTTGAGCTGCGCGCGCAGTTCGTCACGCTGACCAACTTGCGTCCGACGCTCAGTTAAAAGTTGAGCTAAGGCTTCCAATCGTGCTATCGGAATACCACGCAGAGCCAACCGCGCACTTACGGCTGTAAAATCTTCACTCAATAACTTTAGATCAATCACAAAATTTCTCAGCCGACATAAATTTATCCTAACGTGACTTGCACCCCAGTTCATTCAGCTATTGCAAGTCAGAGTCACTATGACTTAAAATAAGTCTGATGCGTCCTACGTGAACCCCATGGTAAAAATCCAAGAAATCCTCCTTAGTCAAATCCAACGCCCCTTACCGCGCCAAAATGATCCCATCAAAGTTGCTAATTTAATGCGTTCGATTGCCGAAGTCGGCCTACAAGAACCAATTGATATTCTCCAAGTCGAAGGAAAATACTACGGATTCTCGGGGTGTCATCGCTATGAAGCTTGTACACGCCTAGGTCATGAGACGATTCGCTGTCGGGTACGGATGGCTTCGCGCTCAACCCTACGTCAGCATTTGGCGTAATCCCAGCTATGGGCCAAGTCCTGGTGCGAGCCACAGAGGTTGTAGGGAGCCAGCCGCAAGACTCGGATCGAGGGCTGTTTTGATTTCTAACTTGGTGGAGGGCAATACCCGCTTGAGCAAATCTCCCCATGAGTTTCCCGCCCCACTTACGGGCAGGTCTTCATCACCCAATGCAAAACGCGCATGGGCTAATTTTTGGAGGGCTTGCTCAGCCTCGACCAATCCCCCGAGAGTATCGACTAACCCAACTTGTTGCGCCTGTTGTCCCGTAAAAATTCGTCCATCTGCTAGAGGACGCAGGACTTGAATATCTTTTTTGCGCCCTTTGGCTACAGCCTGCAAAAACTGCTCATAGGTATTATTAATGAGAGCTTGCAATAAAGTTCGTTCATCGGCAGTGAGCGCACGGCTGGTACTCAAAATATCTTTGAATTTACCCGACTTGATCACCTGTGGCTCAACTCCCAAACGATTAAATAATCCCGCAACATTAAATCCAGAAATGATTACCCCAATCGAGCCTGTCAGTGTCCCCGGATTGGCATAAATCTGGTCAGCAGCACAGGCAATATAATAACCACCACTCGCTGCAACATCACCCATACTAACGACCACGGGTTTACTTTCTCGGACGGCTAAAACAGCGTTATAGACTTCTTGACTGGCTCCTACCGTACCGCCGGGACTGTCAATGCGCAATAGGACACCTTTAATCTGGTCATCTTTAGCGGCAGCTAACAGTTGATCACGCACCTCCAAAGCTTGAGAAGAACCACCCAAAGGAGAACTACCACTGCCAGAGATGGCTCCTTCAAGTTTGACCAAAAGCAAGCGATCTACCGCCGTTAACGTTCCTAAATCTGTCATCCTCACATTTTTGTTGGACTGACGTTGATTAAGACCAACTAGTGTTGCGGCAAAACAAAGGATAATTAACCCTAACGCTAACCAGCGATTTAGATTGTGCTCAACCATGTCATCAAACCTGTGGCAGTCAAAAACACGTTAACATAGGATCACACTTCATTAGCAAAAGTAATAAGGGCAAGAAAGCAGCGCGGAGATCAAAAGTGGCTAATTTTCAACCCTTGGAAGGTATTACATTTGGCTGCGATGGATCTATTGATATCCTCTTACTCTCAGCATCTCTATGTTCTATAACAGTTTTTCTTCAGGAACTTGACCCCCATGCGCAACTTGTCAAATACTATGACTGGCGTCAACAAGATGGCTCCTGTATCCCCAAAGGCGTCCTTGACTTTCATGGACTGTTTAATTTAGTCAAAACTCCCAAGGATTTGGTACATGCTATGCCCGGTTATCCAGAAGTCTATCTTGGCTTCACTCCTATTAAGCCAATTTGGTATCTATGTTTTTATACGGATTGGGATAATTTGGGTGAACAACTATTAGGTCGTTTTGAGATTACGATTCATCCTAATCTTGCTTACTTATTTGAAAAGTCAGTCAGCCCGCGTTTAGGCTTTTTTTTAACACGAAACGACTAGATAGCAATTTTGGTGAAGCCTATCGACTTTAGATCCCACCAGCGTACCCCGCTCCTTAGAGAGCTTTGCTATACTACTTCTTGCGTCTTTAGGAAAAACTGATGTCTGAAAAAGTTGCGTTACCTCTACATACAAAGATTTTTATTGGTTTATTTACAGGTTTGATAGCTGGGTTATTATGTGAGTTTTTCTTGCCCGGTGATGCCCGTATTACTTGGCTTGCCAGTAATATTGCTTATCCGATTGGACAGGTATTTTTGCGCATGATTTTTATGATTATTATTCCTCTTGTATTTGTTGCGATTGTTTTGGGTATCGCTGACTTGGGCGATATTCGACGCATTGGGCGCATTGGCAGTAAGACGCTTTTATTTACAATTGTCATCACAGGTATTGGCGTTTTGATTGGTATTACCTTGGTCAATGTGATTCAGCCCGGTATCGGTATCTCTGGTGAAACACGTACTAAACTACTGCACGCGCTGACCAATAATCAACAAGTAACTGGCATTGTTAAAGCGGCAGGCTCAGCCAAAACCCCTGTCCAAACTATCTTAGATATCATCCCGCGTAATCCCTTTGCTGATGCAGCGGGAGCCTTTGATCCGAGTTATTCTGGTGGTGGTTTGCTCGCCATTATGTTCTTTGCGGTCGTGTTTGGTGTGGCCATGGCACTATGCTCACCCCCAGAGGTCGAACCACTCAAAAAGGTTTTGCAAGCGCTCTACGCGGTGATCATGCGAATCATTGATTTTGCGATGAATCTAGCGCCTTTTGGGGTAGCAGCCTTAATTTTTACAACGGCTTCTCAATTAGGCTTTCAGGTGATTATTGTGCTTTCCAAATATGTTTTTGTAGTCATGTTAGCTCTGATTCTCCATCAATTTGGCACCTATGGCATGTTAATTCGTTATGCTGCCAAACGTAATCCCCTAGAGTTCTTTCGTCAAATTCAAGAAGTGATGTTGACGGCATTTTCGACTAGTTCCTCTAATGCAACCTTACCCACTTCGATTCGGGTCACAGCTAACAATTTAAAAGTAAATCCTGATATTGCGAATTTTGTACTCACCGTCGGCTCGACTGCCAATCAAAATGGCACGGCCTTGTACGAAGGCGTGACGGTATTATTTTTGGCTCAGTTTTATGGCATCCAGCTCTCTCTCGCCCAACAGGTCACGGTGGTTTTGCTCTCTGTGCTTGCAGGCATTGGCACGGCTGGGGTACCGGGTGGTTCACTACCCTTGGTGGTGCTGGTTTTACAAACGGTTGGTATTCCGGCAGAAGGAATTGGTATTATTTTGGGCGTAGACCGTCTGCTCGATATGAGTCGTACTGTTGTCAATGTGACTGGAGATATTACGCTGGCAGCTTGGGTTGATGCCTCGGAGAGTTCTGATGCGACCTGAAAATTTGTGTAACATAATCCTCCAGTCTCAGCTGAGGTTGTGTAAAATTTAGTCATAGCTCTCTTGGTGTAGCGCATCGAAAAAATTCTGGGTCAAACCCGTGGTCTCAAGTCGGCTCAAACCCGTCAACTACTTGATCTGTATCGTCGCACCCAGCCGACTGCGGTTTTTTGTACCCCTGAGTTTGCCGAGAGGCTAGGGGCTATCACAGCAGAAATAGAAGAGCCGATTTGTGTATATCTCAACCGTCGTGGTCAAGTGCTACGCGTGGCGATTGGTACGCCAAATCAAACCCAGATCCCGGTTCATGAGCTACCGCGCCAAGGGGCAGAGCGCCTCTCAGGGATTCGCTGTCTGAGTACACAGCTCCATGGTGAGAGTCCGAGTAAGGCTGACTTGACTGCCTTAGCTATGCAACGCCTAGATGTCTTGGTAACACTCGAAGTTTCCCTTGAAGGTAAACGCCGTCTCAGTGCTGCTCCGACAGGGTTTATTGGTCATGTGCATATTGCTAATTTGGTGCCTGAACCCGATGTACGGTGGGTGGTTAGTGCGCCCCTAAAACTAACCCAAGTTACCAATCAGAATTTTGAGGATTTTCTCGCAGCGCTCGAAGGTGAATTCCGCGCGCGCTGGGCGACTAGGACGGTTGATAACGGTCAGGAACGGGTGGTGCTGATCAATATTTTTTCCTCGGATATCACGACCGATGCGCTTAACTTGGAACTCGAAGAACTCGAGCAATTGGTCATGAGTGCGGGTGGTGAAGTCCTCAAAACTTTTTGGCAAAAGCGAGATCGTGCTCATCCCAACACCTATGTGGGTCAAGGCAAAGTGATGGAAATCGCTCTAGGCGTGCGTGAATTTGGTGCGAATCTGGTGGTCGCTGGTGGTGATTTATCGCCCTCCCAGACCCGTAGCCTAGAGCAAGCGATGGGCGTGCGGGTTGTGGATCGCACGGAGTTGATCCTCGATATTTTTGCTCGCCGCGCCCATTCCCACGAGGGCAAAATGCAAGTAGAGTTAGCCCAACTAGAATATATGCTACCTCGCTTGGCAGGTCATGGACGCGCACTATCACGCTTGGGCGGCGGTATCGGTACTCGAGGCCCCGGTGAGACCAAACTCGAGACTGACCGTCGGGCAATCCGTCACCGCATCAGTCATCTACAACGCCAAGTGACCCAGTTTCAGGCGCATCGCGATCGGCTACGTCGCAAACGTCAAAGTTTTGATTTACCAGTATTTTCTTTAGTTGGTTATACCAATGCTGGTAAATCTACGTTGCTCAATGCCCTGACGGGAGCCGGGGTTTATGTGGCGAATCAACTCTTTGCCACCCTCGACTCGACTACGCGCCGACTTGAATTTGCGAATCAGCAAAGAGTCTTGATCACAGACACAGTTGGGTTTGTGCATGACCTGCCACCGCAGTTGGTTGATGCCTTTCGCGCGACCCTGGAGGAAGTAACCCAAGCTGATATGCTGCTTCATATCGTGGACTTGGCTAATCCTTCGTGGCCTGAACATATCCAAGCCGTCGAAGATATCTTAGCGACATTACCCGTAGCGAGTGGGCCACAACTATTGATTTTTAATAAAGTTGATCTCGCTGCACCGATTGAACGGGAAAAAGCCCGCTTAATGCATCCGCAGGCGATTTTTATTAGTGCAGCGACTAGACTCGGCCTCGACAAACTGCTCTGGAAAATCCAGTATCACAGCCGTGAATATCGCTATAGCGAAGCATTGCCGCAAGTGTTTTCGTGAACGTGAGTTGGGAATCAGAAAAAGCAATTTAACTACTTGTGGAGACAACTTGGGATAAATCGTTTTATGGAACTTAGCTTTGGTAGAGAAGTCTGTTGTGATATAGAACAACGCGAATGGTTGCTCACCAATGGTCTGGGCAGTTATGCTTCTGGCACTATCACAGGGCAAGTAAGCCGTGGCTATCATGGTTTGCTGGTGGCAGCGCTACAGCCGCCCCTCGGACGAACGGTGTTGCTAAGTAAGCTGGATGAGACCTGTTGCTATGATAATCAGAGCTACGCTTTGTCTGCTAATCAGTGGGCTGATCGTGTCATCGAGCTCGTTGGTCAGGTCAATCTAGAGTGCTTTTATCTCGACGGAACTATGCCTGTATGGCACTATGCCTGTGCTGATGCCTTACTAGAAAAGCGGGTTTGGCTGCAGCCCGGTGCTCAAAGGACGTATATCCGCTATACCTTGCTGCGCGCTAGTTTACCCCTTGATTTGTCAGTTAAAGCGCTCGTTAATTATCGCGATCATCACGGACGTACTCGCACTGGAAATCTAACCTTACATCTAAGTCCAACCGCGCAAGGTGTACAAATTTTAGCCGATCTAGGAACTTTTTACATTTATACTGACCGAGGTAGGGTGACACTCATTAACCAGTGGTACCACAACTTTTTGTTACTTGCTGAACAGGAACGTGGGCTAGAGGCACTAGACGATAATCTCTACGCTGCTACCTTTGACATCACACTTGAGGCTGGAGAATCCATCACTTTAGTCGCCAGTATTGACCCACTAACTGACTTAGACAGCGAATCTGCTCTGGCTAATCAACAGGCTCACGAGACCGCACTGCTCAGAGCTTGGCATACAGCCCAGCCCATGGCAAAAATTGCCCCGCAATGGATACAGCAGTTAGTTTTGGCTGCGGATCAATTTGTCGTCAACCGCAACCTAGGCGATCAAGCTAATGAGGGTAAGAGCATTATTGCTGGTTATCACTGGTTTGGTGACTGGGGGCGTGACACAATGATTGCACTGCCCGGTTTGACGCTGACGACAGGTCGATATGAGATTGCCCGGTTAATTTTAGATACGTTTGCCCTTTATGTCAGTCAAGGCATGTTGCCTAATCGCTTTGCTGATCACGGTACAACGCCCGATGATAGTGAATACAACACGGTAGACGCTACGCTCTGGTATTTTGAGGCAATCCGTCAGTACAATTTAGTTACAGGTGATGATCAATTATTGTCTGAATTATTTCCCATATTAGCTGAGATCATTAATTGGCATCTGCGGGGTACGCGCTACAACATCAAAGTTGATCAACAGGATGGGTTACTCTTCGCGGGTCAATCGGGGGTGCAGCTGACGTGGATGGATGCCAAAGTTGATAATTGGGTTGTTACACCGCGCATAGGCAAGCCCATTGAGATCAATGCTTTATGGTATAACGCTCTGCATAGCATGATCAGTTTTGCCAAAAGACTAGGTCAACCAACGCAAATCTACCGTGAACTTGCAGCTCAAACACTCTGTGGCTTGCAACGTTTCTGGAATGAGGAGCTAGGCTACTGCTATGACGTTTTAGATACCCCTGAGGGTAATGATATTTCACTGCGCCCTAACCAGATTTTTGCGGTATCACTAGCACAGAGTCCCTTATCTACACGACAACAACGGGCTGTTGTAGATGCTTGTTCGCGCGCACTGCTGACTTCCTATGGTCTGCGCAGTCTTGATCCAAGTGATCCTCGTTATCAAGGGCATTATGGCGGTTCTCCTCTCGAGCGCGATAGCGCCTATCACCAAGGTACGGTCTGGAGCTGGCTGATTGGGCCATTTGCCCTAGCCCATCTACGGGTCTACAATAACCGCGAACAGGCTGCTTCTTTTTTAGCACCGCTGGCCCAGCATTTACGGACGGCAGGACTCGGTACAATCAGTGAGATTTTTGAGGGAGATGCTCCTTTTAAACCTAAAGGTTGTATTGCCCAAGCCTGGTCTGTGGCAGAAGTACTACGGGTCTGGCATATTATTAGGAACCCATCACAATAACATCGTTATGCCAACTGGCCTGTCAGTTTTTGAGTACAGTATTTAGCTCGGCAATTTATTCATAATATTTGCCTGCGAAAAGAATTTTTGCGACTCTTTGCCAAGGGTTTTCTGACAATCGGTAAAGTGTCATATCATTATTTGAGGTCTTAGCCCACGCTACTGCTGCTTCAAGGTATGTCTCAATCGTTCCATTCTCCCACCCGTTGGCTCCAGGGCTGTATGGAGAAGATGGTTTATCTTTCTCTTTTATTACTTCGTCTTCTCGGTCTGCAGCGAGTGCTGACAAAAAGATAATGAAAGTGAATTCATCGCAGACTTCTTCCACTAAAGTATCAAGATCAGGATTCATTTTAAGTGTTGAATTGTAGGAGTCTGCTGCTTATCCGCTAAAACTTGTTGTTTAGAATTGCTAATCAGATCAAGTTCACTAGGATCTTTCAGGTACATCTTTACTAACTGCTTTTTGTTTAAGCCTTGATTGCTTAAGCCAATATCTTCTCGTATAGCCTTGTGCAATTCATCAACTATTAGCAAAATATTTTCATTGAGATTACTTGCATTTTGAAAGTCCAAATACACATTGATTACTTTTGGAGAACCCCACAAGATTACATTTGTTCTAAATTCGAGCATGATATCGTTTAATTCTTGCTCCGTTAGTGATTTACAGCGGTTTTCATACGGATGTACCAAGATAACCAGAGTGAGTGAACCAACCTTTCGCATCAGTTTCTGTAATACGCTTTAGCCCTTGTCCTATCGCTTCTTCAAGACTTTCTTTGTCACGCTTGCCTTGGGAGCG
>JBBRQP010000047.1:0-24801 GCA_038226175.1 Gloeobacterales cyanobacterium | reverse complement strand
TGCTTCCAGAGCAACCTTGGCCTTAAACGCTGAGCTGTGTTTTTTGCGGGTCTCTTTCATCTCATTGCTCCTGTTGGTGTCCAGTTTACGGAGCAGGAGACTCGCTTAACTAGCTGTCCAGTTTTCCGGATCCACTATAGTGCAACTCCCCGCAAACGGATCGCAACCAAATTTGGAGTCAAACCAATGACACAGATCCTCAAATCTCCCTGCGATGAAGCTGTGATTCGTACAGTTTCCATCGCCCAACCATGCCAAAAAGATGCCCGTCCTTGGGTCTTAGCCGCGACTATTCTGGGTTCGAGCATGGCAATGATTGATGGCAGCGTGGTGAATGTGGCTTTGCCCGTGTTGCAAGCCCAATTGAATGCTACTGCTACGCAAGTGCAGTGGATTGTCGAGTCCTACGCGCTGTTTCTGGCAGCTTTGATTTTGGTCGGTGGGTCGCTCGGGGATCGCTTCGGACGACGACGCATTTTTGCGATTGGTGTGGTCATTTTTGCGATTGCATCGGTTGGATGCGGCTTAGCAATCGATATTAACCAATTAATTTTGATGCGCTCACTCCAAGGCATCGGCGGTGCCTTG
Source organism: Gloeobacterales cyanobacterium (assembly GCA_038226175.1). GTDB lineage: Bacteria > Cyanobacteriota > Cyanobacteriia > Gloeobacterales > Anthocerotibacteraceae > JBBRQP01. The sequence continues at coordinate 24,213 of JBBRQP010000047.1, read as the reverse complement.
CTCGTACCAGGTAGTTTAGCCATTATTAGCGCTGCTTTCGAGCCAGAACGTCGTGGCCAGGCGATTGGTACTTGGTCAGGTTTTACGGCGATTACCTCAGCTCTAGGCCCGGTCTTAGGTGGATGGCTCATCGAGCATGTTTCCTGGCGCGCGATCTTTTTTCTAAATGTACCCATTGCAGTGGCTGTACTAGCGATTGCCCTTTGGCAAGTACCCGAAAGCCGAGATGAAATGAGCAAAACTCTTGATTGGCGGGGGGCAATATTGGTGACTATTGGGTTAGGCAGCTTAGTATATGGCTTATTAGAGTCCTCACATCTAAGTATTACCGATCCGCTAATATTGACCGCGCTGGGTGCTGGGATAGCGGCATTGACGGGGTTTCTCGTGACTGAAGCCACCGTGCCATTTCCAATGATGCCGCTGCAGTTGTTTCGGTCATCTACATTTAGTGGTGCCAATCTACTAACACTTTTTTTGTATAGTGCCTTAGGCGGCGTATTGTTCTTTTTTCCCTTCAATTTGATTCAGGTGCAAGGCTATTCAGCAACAGCAGCGGGTGCAGCCTTTTTGCCATTGATTTTGTTGATGTTTTTACTGTCGCGCTGGTCGGGCGGCCTAGTCAGTAGCTATGGAGCGAAACGACCCTTAATAATCGGCCCTGCTGTCGCTGCTGTCGGGTTTGCACTTTTCGCAATTCCCGGTATTGGCGGCAGTTACTGGGTCACTTTTTTTCCGGCAGTTCTCGTTTTAGGGTTGGGTATGGCCATTAGTGTCGCACCCTTGACAACTACGATTATGAGTACCGTAAAAAGTCAGCAAGCTGGGGTTGCCTCAGGGATCAATAACGCCGTGGCAAGAACTGCGGGATTGTTATCGATCGCACTCTTGAGTCCTCTTGTAGCTTCAATATTCAACAGGGACTTAGATAGACGCTTGGTACAACTCCACATTTCGCCTGCGATACAACATCTCCTTGCCCCCGAACGCATCAAACTCGCTGGCGCACAAGTTCCCCTAGGCTTGGATGTGGCAGTGAGTGCAGCCTTGAGAAATGCTATTGCCGAATCATTTGTCAGTAGTTTTCGAGCAGTCATGATCATTGCTATGGTGCTTGCAATCACTAGCGCCATGGTTGCAGCACAGATGATTCAACCACAGTCCTCTGAGCTGACGGGCACAAATTCCTTAGACTAGCTGATTTTACACTTCACGCAGAGCAGCCATCCCGAGTCGGTCACAAAAATCACCAAAGCCTTCGGTAGGTTTGCGTTCTTGCTTAAACAGGATCAGTAGCGGTTTGAGCACTGCGGCAATCTGATCGCGATGTACCCGCTCGCGGAACAGTTGATTGAGGCGCGTCGATTCGAGATTACCGCCCAAAAACAGGTGATAGGATTCGTGCGCTGAACCGACTAGGCCGATTTCACCCATATAGGGACGCGTACAGCCATTAGGACAACCCGTCATGCGCAGGGCGATTTTTTCCGTGGCAAGTCCGACACTAATCAGCAGCTGGTCAAGTTCATGGATCAGTGTCGGCAAATACCGCTCGGACTCGGTCAAAGCCAAACTACAGGTTGGTAAGGCTGGACAGGCCAAGCTATAGCGTTCGATAGTCGAAACCACCGCTACAGGACGGACGCCATGTTCATGGAGAATGTGGTCAATCGCAGCACGTTGGTCAGCAGCAATATTGATCAGCAAAACATTCTGTTGGGCTGTGATCCGTAGAGCTAAGTTGAATTGCTGCACAATCAGTTTTAAGGCTGACTTGAGACGTACACTGCCACTATCTTTGATACGACCACTGGCGATTGAGATACCCAAGAACCATTGCCCATCACCTTGCTCATGCCAACCCAAATAATCACGATATTCCCAAGCTGGTAACTCATGCCAGGGCTGTAAGGGTTTACCTAAATGCTTTTCTACCTGTTGGCGAAACCAGTCGAGTCCCCGTTCATGAATGATGTATTTGAGACGGGCTTGTTTACGATTCAGACGATTGCCATAGTCACGCTCAATGCGGACTACCGCTTGTGCCGTTGGGATCAGGTCTTCGGGCAGGATAAAGCCTAGGGGGTCAGCCAAGCGTGGGAAGGTTTCTTCCGCATTGTGGGTCATGCCCATGCCGCCACCAACCGTGACATTAAAGCCTTTTACTGTCCCATTTTCAGCGGTTAGCAACACAAATCCGAGATCATTCGTCAGCAGGTCAACAGAATTATCACCCGGTACGGTAATCGCGGTTTTAAATTTACGGGGCAGATAAGTATCACCATAAAGCGGTTCGTGCTCAGGTGTCAGGGTCGTATGCTGATGAATTTTTTCGCCATCCAGCCAAATCTCGTAGTAGGCTCCGGTTTTGGGAACGAGGGCATCGGAGATGGCTTGGGCGTACTGCTCAACCAACTGATACTCGACGAGCGGGGCAGGTGGTGCCATGACGTTGCGTTCCACATCACCACAGGCCGCGAGGGTAGTGCCGAGGGTATCATGAATTTTTTGCATGACGGTGGGCAAATTTTGTTTGAGGATGCCGTGTAACTGAAAGGCTTGGCGGGTGGTGGCACGAATAGTGCCATTGGCAACGCTGTCAGCTAGGCTATCTACCGCCAGATAAAATTCAGGGCTACAGGCACCGCCCGTATTTTTGGTGCGCACCATCATCGAATAATCCGGCTCCAACCCAGCGTGTTTACGGGCTTTGGCTTGATCCCGGTCGGTCTGTTGATAGATGCCGTGAAATTTAAGTAATTGGGTACTAGCTTCAGTGAAATTGGGCGTGGGCTGGGCTAATTCCTCAGCGAGGGTGCCGCGTAAAAATCGGCTTTCTTCTTTGATGCGCTCAACTTTTGATTTGCGGATGGTGTCCGTCATGGCTTGGGTTCTCAGGCTAATGTCCAGTATAAACAATCTCCGGTAAGTCTATCGAAAATTGGGGGTTAGAGGGTGGGCTTGGGGTCGGGTCTCACATAAAATAGCATCCGTACTTTGACTTTATCCTCTGGGTAAGTATCAGGTAAGGCTTCGAGTGGACTCGACATCCTAATCGCGGCTAAAGCTGGTTCTTGTAAATTATCTTTTTCCGTATTATCAATCACTTTCAAGTTAGTTATCTGACCTTTGCGATCAACAAAGAAGTCAATAATGATGCGCTGAAGTACGTCTTTTTTTTCAGGCTTAAAGTTAGCATTGATACGCTTAGTATAGCGATCGATATAACCTAGCCAGTCAATTGGCGCGCAACCAGAACTCAGGCTAATTTTACTAAGTTCTCCTTTGGGCTGATAGCTAAAAGGAATGGTTAACTCTTGCGTTACCACCCCTGGCACCAGTGCTGGAAAAGGAGCAAGAGACTCGACTACACCAGCAACTTGTAAATTTAACTTTTTGTCTCCAAAAGATTTGGTAGTCTGATAACTGATAAGCTCACCATTCTCACTGATTTTTAATTGCATTTCTCCAGCTTGAATAGATAAGTCGAGATTTCTTAATTTCTCGGTAATACGTCTAGTGATATCAATCTCATAGGGTTGAATACAGATATTTGGAGCATAGGCTAAAGTAAAGTTAACATAGGACTCAGGATAGCTCTCTGGCAAGTTACCAAAAGGCGCAAATTTTTTCACAACACCGATCATTTTTTCATTGATTACTTCACTGCCAAAAGAACGACTGACCTCAATCTTAGTGATCTCGCCTTTGGCAGAAAGGGTTATCTCTAAGTTTCCTGAGTCACGAATTTCTCCGACTTCAGCAAGATTAGCAGTGATCTTTTGGTCTACGGCTTCTATGTAGCTTTTGATTACTTCATAAGGTTTTTTAGGGCTATCTTCAACTCTAGTCATGATTTGATTCTCTAGTCTACGCAACTGCTGGTCTTCGATACTAATACAAGGTGGCTGAGAATCAAGTTGCGCTTTACATTCAGGAAGTTTAGAGACACAGACTGTAGTTGAAGGATACATCAAGTTACATTGGTTTTCTGAAGAATCAAATATCTTATTAGTGGTAGCAACCACATGACCTAAACCCAAGGCATGACCCAACTCGTGAATTACAATATTTCTCATGAAAAAGTCTGGCGGAAATGTATCTTTTTTGTAGGAATGAGAAGCTCCATAGGCCGCTGAAACTACAATATTTTTGTGATATACAAGCTCCATCCGAATCTTGCCAAGCCGATAGTCTTCTGCGGCACTGAAGACTCCCAGTATATCGCCACGGTAATAAGGTAGTCCCCCATTACTCAAATCAACAGCTTTAATGACTAAATCTGCTTGTTCCTGATGAGCAACTAATTTAAATACACCCAGCTTAGCCAAAGCCTCTTCAGCTGAGGGATCTTGTCGATCCTCAAGAACAATCGTGTAGAGGTCATTAGTTTTCTCTTTAGGTAATGCCAATAAAATACGACTCCAATCTAAAACCCCTTGCCGAAAAGATAAATAGGTACTTTGTGGTAATAAATAAGCATATGTTCGTTTTAGATCCGGTGAATCTGTGAAGTAATCGGCTTCGATCAGCGGACTGATGTAGACCTTGATTGGAAAATCACTGCTATCCAAAGCCTGTTTCTGATTATCATTAAAGGCTTGCTTATAAACTTTCCGAGTCGGTGTCGAAATTGCTTGTACCCGCGCTTGAGCTGGGCTTACGCTAACACCTGCCAGGAAGATAGCAAACAGAAAAGCATGAATTCTAGTAAGCATTACTTATGTGGTTTTATCACGCCTTCGTTATCATAGATGCTGCCAGAGTTGCCATGCTAGATTTTTACAAAGATTTTGTCTTACCCTCAGTCAAGCAAAGACACACGTTAAGATGTATAGGAACTCTCTTCGCTTTGCCATGACGCTTTCCCAGCCTGACAGCGAGCTAGATATCCTCCCCACTGACCCGACAGATGAATTCCCTGATGAAGTGGAGATGCCCCTGCTAGACCATTTAGCAGAACTGCGCACCCGACTGATTTGGGCTGTCGGTAGTGTCATTGTGACCATTGTTGCCTGTTTTACCTATAACCAGCCTCTACTGCACTATTTACAAGAACCAGCTCTAGCTCTGAAGGTAAAATTTATTCAAACCACGCCAGGAGAGATCTTTTTTGTTTCTCTGACGACAGCCACTTACTGCGGATTATTGCTCGCGTCTCCCATTATTTTGTATCAACTGATCCGCTTCGTGTTGCCGGGATTAACCCGCAAAGAACAGCGTTTTATCAAGCCTGTAGTTATTTTCTCTGGTATTTTGTTTATTGCTGGGTTAGCTTTTTCGCGGTATTTGTTGGTTCCAGCGGCTCTGGGCTTTTTTGTCGGCTATGGCGATACGATTGCCGCCCAAAATTACACCGTCGGCGCTTACTTCAACTTTGTCTTTATCTTGATGTTGAGTACGGGTGTAGTTTTCCAACTACCGATTGTGCAAGTCGGGTTAGGCTTAGCAGGAATTATTAATTCTCAGAAAATGTTTGCTTGGTGGCGTTACGTGATCTTAATTGGTTTTGTGGTTGGCGCGATTGTTACGCCATCGACAGACCCGGTGACCCAGACCTATCTCTCGGGGGCAATTTGTATCCTTTACTTCGCCGGGGCATCTGTTCTTAAATTATTAGGCCGCTAATGTTATCGGGTAAAACTAAGTTTATTGGCCTAATTGGCGACCCAGTCAGCCATTCTTTTTCACCCACATTACATAATGGCGCTCTGCTTGATCTAGGTTTAAATTGGGTTTATCTACCCTTTCAGGTAACGCCTCCACAGTTGGTTGAGGCCGTCCAAGGACTCTGGGCTTTGGGATGTCAGGGATTTAATGTCACGATTCCTCACAAACAAACGATCATGCCACTCCTCAGTGGTATGACCACTGAAGCCAAAGCTATTGGTGCTGTCAATACTGTTTGTCGCACCGACCAAGGTTGGTTTGGGCATAATACAGACCTGACTGGTTTTGTGGCACCGCTACGCTCACAATCCTGGCAGGGCAAGCAGAGCTTGATTCTCGGTAATGGCGGCGCAGCACGGGCAGTAATTATGGGCTGTATACAATTAGGATTCACCACAATTTATGTATTAGGCCGCAATTCTGAAAAACTTGCACAACTTCAACAAGATTTTCCACAGATTCAGCCTTTATTACAGTTAGAAACTGCGCTACTTGCAACCGTTGATCTGATCATCAATACTACCCCGCTAGGCATGACGGGCTATAGCCATACTTCCCCGTTGACCCCAGCACAATTAGCGCATCTTCAGCCAGAAACACTGATCTATGATTTGGTTTATAATCCTACCCAAACACTACTCTTACACCAAGCTAATAACCTTAACCTCAAGACATTGGGGGGCTTGACGATGCTGGTGGAGCAAGGGGTGGAGGCACTAGCGCTTTGGACGGGAGAAACGGTATCAACACCGGAGCTGTATGCGCAGTTGCTTCCACTAATAAAAACGGGCTCTCCTCTTTGAGTAACCGCACAGTCACTAATTCTTCGATGGTGGCTAGATCAATGCGTCGCACTACTAGAGTGAGCTGTTTATCTTTTTGTAAAACTTGAGCCAGTTCTTTATTATTAGCCGGATTAAGCACTTGAGTTCGTGCATAAAAAGGCCCCACATAACTCCGTGGCCCATAAAAAGCTAACGGATAGATATGGTCTTTGCCCTGCCTAAACAGAGAAATTTCATTACCTTGGGTATAGATGCCAAAGCGTTGAATTTGGATAGTCCATAGCCCTGTCATCGTGACTAAACTCGTGATGCCCAAAGTTGCTATGCCCCAACGGATATTCTTACTCCAGAGCAAGATACAGCCAATGACCGTGCCTAACAATATCAATACTGCAGGCAAGTATGTCCACGTTGGCCAATCAACAGGTAACGCAATATAGGCCATCGCTAAGGGATCAGCCCTCAGAGCAGGCACAAAGCGGTCAATCAATAACTCACGAAATGAGGGATTTTCTCCCACATAGACGACGAGTCCCACCACAAGCACATACAGAGCCATCGTTAAGATTAGCCCGGCAAATTCTAGGGGATGCGGTCGTTTGCGTTTGCTGATCAGGTGATCTAGGCGCAGAGCAGCAAAGAAACTCCCCGGTACATAGAGCAATGAAGAATAGTGGGGTAGTTTAGTTTGGACAACAAATGAAAATAATAGAAATACCAACCCAAACCAAATGATGGCTAGCCGCTTAAACCGTAGACTATTGTCCTCGACCCGCTGCAAAATGCCGACTGGCGTGAATACGGCAAAAGGAAAACAACCCAAGCTAAAAATCAGGAAATGATAAAAGAAAGGCCCAGGATGTCCGTCATCACCGGAGGCAATACGCAACTGATATTTGATGAAGGACTGAATAAACCACGGCCCGTGGGTCAAAGTCTCAAGGGCAAACCAACCAGAGGCGAGCACAGCACTGCCCAACAAAAACAAGGCTAGGCCAAAAGGCCGAATCCAAGGTTTTAGATTCCAAATTTTGTAGACCGTAAAAATACCAAAGGCCAGCACCAGAGCTAGCGGCCCCTTGGCTGTCACCGCCAAAGCTACGCTCAAGGCGGCGCACGATGCCCAAAACCAAGGCAACCAAGAATTACGCTCCAACCGTGACTTATCCCATAAAAATAAAGAGAACAGCGTACCAATCACAAAAAAGTTAAAAACCGGGTCAATAATGCCATATTTACCATAAAAAACTGGTAACAAGCCTGTAGCAAATAGTCCTGCCCACAATAGACCAAACCAACGGTCACGCAAATAAGTGCCAATCAAAAAGACTAAGCCCACCGTAAGCGCCATAAAAACAGAACTAGGCAATCTTGCCGCCCATTCACTAACACCGAAAAGTTTGAAACTTAGCGCCTGTAGCCAAAAATATAAGGGCGGCTTTTCCCAAAATGGAAAATAGTTGACATAGACCTGCAAAAAATTACCTGACTCCAGCATTTCTCGTGCTGCCGAGGCATAGATCAACTCATCCCAATCCAGCAAGAAGACCTGACCCAAAAAAGGTATGTAGCTAACGAGAGCCAGCACACTTAGGCCAAAGGCAATGAGATAGTCAAGTTGGGCCGGAGCCTGTGAACGGTTGAAATACATAGAAAACAGGCAATCGCTAAAATCACCCTAGCATTATAACAGGGAGCAGAGAGTCTTCCTGACTAGGTCAATCTAGCGAGCCGCCGCCTTAACCTATAACCCAGTTGACTAATGTGCGCACCCCAAACCCGGTGCCGCCCTTATTGAGATAGCCTTTTTGTTTTTCTGACCAAACTGGTCCGGCAATATCTAGATGCAGCCACGGCGTTTTGTTGATGAATTGCTTCAAGAAGAGTGCAGCCGTGATCGCCCCGCCATACGAACCACCGATATTTTTCATATCCGCCACAAAAGACTTCATCGCCTCAAAATAGGGGACATCCATCGGCATCGGCCAGACTTTTTCGCCTGCTTGCTCGCCTGCTGCTTGAATTTCTTTGGCTAGTTGGGCATTTTCAGTAAAAAGTCCTGCCACATCGTTACCCAAGGCCACGACACAGGCACCCGTCAGGGTTGCCAGATCAATAATGGCATCTACGCCTAGGTTTTCGGCATAGACCAGTGAGTCAGCGAGTGTCAGACGGCCTTCGGCATCGGTATTATCGACTTCGATGGTTTTGCCATTGCTGGCAATCAAAATATCACCGGGACGAATTGCTTTGCCAGAGGGCATATTTTCCGCTGCCGCTACGATGAAATGGACAACGACCCCAGCCGGTTTTAGTTCGGCGATGGCACGCGCAGCACCCAAGGTCGCAGCAGCACCACCCATATCAAACTTCATCAGTTCCATACCTTTGGCTGGTTTGATCGAGAGACCGCCCGAATCAAAGGTCACACCTTTACCCACAATGGCTAATTTGCGCGTGGTCTCGCCTGAGCCTGTATAGGTAAGGTGGATAAATTTAGGCGGTAAGTCAGAACCCTGGGCAACCCCCAAATACGCGCCCATACCCAACGCCGCGCAGTCTGCGGTTTCCAAAATCTTGCAAGCTAGACCAAACTCATCTGCGATAGCTTGCGCCTGTTCTGCCAAATAAGCGGGTGTAACGTAGTTCGCCGGAGCTGAGACTAATTCCCGGGCAAGGGTTGTTCCTGCCACAATGGCATGGGCTGGTGTCAATACATCAGATGGCGCGTGACCGAGCAAGGTAATAGTTTCGAGGGTCTGGGTGGTGTCTTCACCATTGGTATCAGCTACTTTAGATTTAAATTTTTTGAACTCATGCAACGCTAGACCAATACCTTCGGTCGCAGCTTGCAAATTAGCTCTATTGCTATGGGGCAAACTAATACCCACAGTTTGACATTTTAAGCTCTGTGCCGCCCGCGCTGCATTAGCCGCCGCTTGACGTGCACCATCAAGGTTATATTTTTCTTCAGTACCCAGACCGGCAAGAATTACCTTTTTGAAAGGAAAACCTGGGCCACAACGCAGACTGATTTTAGACCCAGTTTTGGCCTTAAATTTATCTTCGGCGATGATTTCGCTTAGTTGCCCAGCTAGCTTGTGATCAAGTTCACTTAATTCACCTGTTAAGGGGAGCTGTTCTTCAAAAAGTCCGACCACGAGGCCATCTCCCCGAAAATCAAGCAAGGCACTGGGCTGGATGGTTATATTCATACCAAAACTCCTGATCAGAAATTAGCGAATTGGGGTGCAGGTTGCGGATGCAGCTCATAGTCCGTGGGTTGTAATAATGAAACCCCGGTCATCTCTGCTGGCTGCGGCAAGCCTAAGATTTCAAGTATAGTCGGGGCAACATCGGCCAGACAACCATCAGCCCGTAAATACAAATCTCCCCCACGACCAGCAATTTTGAGCCCCTCACCTTCGACTACGATAAATGGCACAGGATTGGTTGTATGCGCCGTCCAAGGATTACCTTGAGCATCCCACATCACTTCAGCATTGCCATGATCGGCTGTGATCAGGGCCGTACCACCCACGACAGCGACCGCTTCGAGCACCTTCCCAACGCAGGTATCCACGACTGCAATGGCTTGGCGCGCCGCTTCATAATTGCCTGTATGCCCGACCATATCTGGGTTAGCAAAATTGATAATGACCAGGGAATATTCACGCTTATTAAGCGCTGTGATCACCGCATCGGTCACCGCCGCCGCCGACATAGCTGGGGCTTCGTCGTAAGTGGCAACCCGAGGGCTAGCAACCATAACGCGGTCTTCACCGGGATAGGCTTTTTCGACTCCGCCATTAAAAAAGTAGGTAACATGAGCGTATTTTTCGGTCTCAGCACAGCGAAATTGCTTTAAACCATGTTCGGCAATAACTTCACCGAGTAAATGATCGAGATTGATCGGGGTAAAGGCGACTTGTACAGGCAAACCTTCTTCATATTGCGTCAGTGTGGTAAAAATCAAGGGCTTGATCAAGGTGCGGGTAAACTCAACGAAGTTGGGCATCACGAAGGCACGGGTCAACTGCCGTGTCCGGTCAGGCCGAAAATTAAAGAAAATCACCCCATCGCCTGCAACGACGGCCCCAGGAGCTAAGCGGACTGGCAGCACAAATTCATCGGTCATACCCGAGGCATAGTTTTGTTGCAGAGTCTCGCTCAGACTCAAACCATTGCCTACACCGTCTTCGGTCATTACGCGATACATTTTTTCGGTGCGATCCCAGCGTTTATCGCGATCCATAGCGTAGTAACGCCCACTGACGGTGGCAATATGCGCGATCGGGTTATTTTGTAGTTTTTCGACCAAGGGCTTGAGTTGCTCAAGAGCAGCCGTAGGAGCCGTATCTCGACCATCAGTAATCAGATGAATACAAACTTCACGAATATCCTGTTGCTGAGCTAATTCTAAAAGTCCGTACAAATGGTCTAAGTGGGAGTGAACTCCGCCTTCAGAACACAAACCAACTAAGTGTAATTTGCCACTATTGCGCTTGACGCGTTGACAGGTATGTACAAGTACAGAATTTTTTAGAGCCGTTTTATTTTCAAAGGCTTCGGTGATCCGCACGAGTTCTTGGGGGACAACCCGTCCTGCGCCGAGATTAAGATGCCCAACTTCAGAGTTACCCATCTGCTCAGGAGGCAGACCTACAGCGCGCCCAGAGGCTTGAATTAAGGTATGGGGATAGACTTCCCAGAGTGCTTTCATAATCGGTGTTTGGGCGTTATGTACCGCATTACCTGCGCTATCTTGCCGGTAACCCCATCCATCCAAAATTACAAGCACAACGGGAGAAACCGACGGCACACTGCTCACAATACATACTCCTAGCAGAAGCGTATAAAATATATCATTTTTTAATGAATATGTTGGCGACCTTTAGCAACTCTACAGATGCGCCCTACTTATTTGTTATATTCTCAATTGCTATGTATTTTTGAAGACTGCATTAATTATATAAATATCACTAATATTGTGGCTTTAATTCAATCCAAAAAACTTATCTAAGCCCAAATTCTGGGGGATTATGTTAGCGGCTCACCAAGATCTTGATCCTTTAAGATACGTAAATATCCGCTATACTGAGAATACAGGACTAAGTTAGTCTTGTTTGTCTGCGAGAGGAAACGATCATGGCCTACAGCGAAAAAGTGATTGACCACTACAATAATCCCCGGAACATCGGCTCACTCGATAAAAGTGATAGCTCAGTTGGGACAGGCATGGTCGGCGCGCCCGAATGTGGTGATGTGATGAAGTTGCAAATTAAAGTCAGTCCCGAGGGCGTTATCGAAGATGCGCGTTTCAAAACCTTTGGCTGTGGTTCGGCGATTGCTTCTTCTTCTTTGGCGACCGAGTACCTCAAAGGCTGCACGCTAGACCAAGCCTTAAATATTCGCAACACCGATATTGTCAAAGAATTAAATCTGCCTCCTGTCAAAATTCATTGCTCTGTGCTGGCCGAAGATGCGATCAAAGCTGCCATTGCTGACTACCAAGCCAAACAAAACCTCTAGTCAGGAAACACCCCGATGACTACTGCTGTCAAACCCCGCCCCAAAAAAGGCATTCTCATGACCGCTCATGCCCTTGAAGAAGTGCTGCGGTTACGCGAACGCAAAGGTGAAGACCTTTATCTGCGGGTTGGTCTCAAGGGTGGTGGCTGTTCTGGCTTATCCTACACGATGAGCTTTGAAGAACCCGATCAGGTCACAATTCATGATGAAGTCTTTGATTACGAAGGCGGATTTAAGGTGATTGTAGACAAAAAAAGTATGCTCTTTTTGTATGGTCTAGAACTTGATTTTAGTGACGAGCTCCTTGATGGCGGCTTCAAATTTAATAACCCCAATGCAGCGCGTTCTTGTAGTTGCGGGACATCATTTTCAGCTTAGCGGCGGCCTACAAATCAAATTCTCAACTTTTTCCAAGCAGATCTTTTTGTTTGGAATTTTAGTTTATCCCTTAATGATCACGCCTACATCAACCAGCCTTTCATGGTCTCAAAAGCCGCCGAAACCTGCTTGAAAAATGCTCGTTTCATCGGAGCTGTCATCCTTTGTTGACGCAAAAAGACCTTAGCGGTGTTGCGTCCCGGCATACCTGAGATCGAGCCGCCGGGATGGGTTCCCGCGCCAGTTAGATACAGATTTTCGATGGGGGTCAGGTAATTAGCCAGACTCGGTAAGGGACGATAAAAAAGCATTTGGTCAAAGGTCATATCAATGTGATAGGGGTTGCCGCGTACTACGCCAATGCGATGGGTCAAGTCAACGGGACTTTCGACACTCCGCGCGATAATCATGGCATTGAGACCCGGACAATATTCTTCTAACTTTGCTAAACAACGGTCGGCGCATTGATCCTTGAGTTCATCGGTCCATTGTTGACCATTAGCGAGGTCGTAGGGCACAAAAAATTCAATCCAAAGTGTGTGACACCCGGGTGGAGCCAAGGAAGGGTCACGTACCGAAGGCATCACAATATACATAGATGGGTCTTCGGGAATCTTGCCGACTAGCGGGTCAGAATGCGCATACTCCACGTGTTCGACGGAGTCTGCAATGAGCACTGAGCCAATCCAATGGCTATCTTGATAATCCCAATCTCGAAATTTTGGTAACCCAGAAAGAGCGCAATCGATCTTGAGAATACCTTCGTTGGAGTTGCTGAGTTTACGACTTAGATCCGAGCGCAAACCAGGCGCCAAACTATCAGTAATCGTTGGGTCAATGTGATTAAGAAATAGGCGTCCGGCATCGATACTTGAGATTACCCCACGTTGAGCAAAATATTCTTTGCCATCACGGGTTTGCACACCTACACAGCGTTTTCCATCTACCAAAACCTCTTTGACGGCATGTTCTGGCCCCGCCAAAATATCCCCACCATAGCTACGTACAAGTTTGGCTAAGGCTTGAGTCAAGGCACCTGTACCGCCTTTGGGACGTGCCATCCCCGGCTGGTGGCGCATCACCATCATCACCGCCCCAAAGGCAATTCCTTTTTGAGAAGGGGGCGCGCCTAGTTCTGCCGCTAGGCGAGCGAGTGGACTCTTGACTACTTCGGAGCTAAACCAAGAGTCAAGCATCTGACGCGGCGAACCCAGCAGTTGCTGTGATACGTCCATTAGCGCAAAGGGCGAACCCATTAATTTCAAAAAAGCCGTACGTTGATCGCTGTTATAGTCAGCCGCCATCTGGAAAAAATCTAAGGGCGGATTATTAAAAACTGGTACAAATGTTGAGCAAATTTGTTGCCAAAATTCGACAAAATGGCCATAGGCAACAGCATCCTCAGGACTAAATCTAGCGATCACTTCACAGGTTTTTTTTACATCTTTGTGGGCTAAAAAGTAACTGCCATCCAATTGCGGACAAAATACTACCGGGTCACACCAGAGATATTCTAGGCCATAACGTTCGAGTTCAAGTTCTTGGACTACGGGCCCGAGATGGATAAATTCATGGTCGATGGCACACAAATTAAATTTGAACCCAGGCGCTGTATCGAGAAATAATTCCTCTGTTGTCGCCGCTCCACCGATCACATCACGCTGTTCGAGTAACAACACCCGATAGCCAGCTTTGAGCAAGTAGGCAGCACAGACCAGAGCATTATGCCCCGCCCCGATCAAGATCGCATCATAGACCGCCATGCCCATTCCTTTGTCTATTTTTGTACATCTGCCCTTTACCCTTTTAGCTTGTAAAACCTGAATTGGGCATTAAATCACTGATCTTTGCTAGAGTCTTCATTTTGTAATGAAGCTTTACGCCTTGCCTCTCTACCCAGATAGAGATGTGTGTACTAGAGGTACGCCAAACCATTGTCTGCGACCCGCGTCAGAATAAATAGGTTACCCCGATTACCGATGCCAATGCGTAGGGTCTCATCAACATAGCGAATCTCCAGCCAGCCTTCTTGACCGGGAAGATTACCAAGGCTGAGTCCAGGCAACCGCTCACCGTCTTTGAGCTGGGCGATCCAGTCCGTTACCGACGAACCTGTTAAGAGTTGCGCGGTGGTCAAAAATGTTCGTTCAAATTTGACACTGACCCGCGTAGGGCTGAGCGGCGCAAAACGGGCTTGGACGGCAAAAATGCCTGTAAACAAGTCAGAGACCTGTAATTCAGCCAAATTAAAAATCAGATTTTCGGCAGGACTAATCGCCTGAAAGACGCGCCCTAACTTGATCCCCGGCAAGCTTTCCAGGGGTGAAAAGCTAGATTTGTTGGTATACAAAAGCTGCCAATTACCCTCAAGTAGCCGATCACGTTGCTCAGCGATCAGCGGTGGTGCTACTTCAGCGAGGTTTTCACTAAGGGTAGTCAACTGCTGACGGGCGAGTTCTCCGGTGAGTAAGTTTTCTTGGTAGGCAATCAAGGCTTCAAGTAAGGCGATTTTGGCTGGGATGATGGTTGCGGTCATGGGTATGATTTTACGAAAGGTCAAGAAAAACTTGAAGGATTGATTAGCAAAGATTATAGTAAGTATATATTCCGAAAAGAAAAGTTGCATTATGAGCGCAAACACTTTTGACGGCCTGCCCCCGATTCCTGCTCAAGAGCAAATTGCCTGCGTTTACACCAACCATGGTGGTGAGTTACAAATTTTACGCATCGAAAACGTTGCGGGCTGGTACTTTGAACGGGTAATTTTTTCAGACCAGACCCTTGCTTTCTATGCAACCAGAGAAGCTATTGCCCAAATCTATAGCTGCGGCAATGCGGGCTGTCTTTTGGATGACCGCATTCGTTGCTTGGATCTACAGGTTGAAGCCACTGTTCTCGCCACCGCCGAGAGCACTAGTCCCGAAAAAAAAACAAGGGTTCTGACGCGTAGCTCAATGGCCTAGCCTAGGGAACGTCTATAGATAAAAAAACTGGTCTCCAAATCTAGTTGGGCGCAGACCAGTTTTTTTGGTGACTAGCGCGGCACAATCACGCCATAGCCGCCATGGTGACGTTCATAGAGCACTTGAATCTGACCGCTATCTTTGTCGCGATAGACATAAAAATCGTGATCAATTAGGCATAACTGTTCTAGAGCTTCTTCTATACTTAGGGGTACCATCGCAAAATATTTGGCGCGGATTACTTCCTTAGGTAATCGGGCTTGCCGTTCCTCGTCAGGCTGGGCTATGGGTTCTGAGGTGATGACAGCAATAGCTGTTTTGGGGGTAAATTTTTTGAGTGAGCGTTCTTTATATTTACGTAGTTGCCGCTGGATTTTATCGGCAACCAAATCAATACTGGCATACAGATTTTCACAGGCTTCCTCTGCCCGAATAATGGTGCCATTAGCGTGAATGGTAACTTCCGTACTTTGCCGTTGACTCACTCGAGGATTGGCAGCGACGGCTAAATGTACTTCAATGCGGTAGGTGAGCTGGGCAAAAGGAGCTACGGCCTTCTTGATCTTGCGGCTCACATAGTCGCGAATAGCCTCGGTTACTTCGATGTTTTTACCATGGATTAAGAGTTGCATCACCCTGCTCCTACAACGAGAACTGTTCTAATAGAGTACAACCCTACTTCTAGGGCAATCAGTTTTGTGTCAAGTTCTTAAACATCGGGCGGATGCTAGCGCGCATAAAATGAATTTTTGCCCTTAAGATAGACGTAGTATTTCTTAATATCCATGTCTAATCTCCTGTTGGTTGATGGCTACAACATGATTGGGGCATGGCCAATCCTGATCGAGCTCAAAGACCAAGGTGATCTCGCAGGGGCACGTGAGCAGCTATTACGTGATCTCACAGATTTTGGGCATTACCGCGACTGGCGTGTGACGGTGGTTTTTGATGCTTATACGACCACCTGTGACATGACCACCGAAACACTCATTAGCGGGATTGAAGTCTGTTATACAGCCCAGTTTCAGACAGCAGACACCTTTATTGAGCAACGGTCACTAGCACTGGTGCGGACGGGGCTGAAGGTCTGGGTGGCGACTTCTGACCGAGCCCAGCAGATATTGGTACAATCTCAGGGAGCGCATATTTTTTCAGCTGACCGTCTGCATCGTGAAGTGACCAAGGCTCACCGTGAACAGCAACACCATCATCACAAGCCCTCGGCCTCGCGTAAAGGACGGATGCTCGAAGACCAGCTTGACCCCACCGTGCGTGACCGCTTATTACGATTACGTGAGGGTCTGTAAGTTAAAGTAAAGTCAGCACCATAAAAAATGATGGCATGGTACAAACTCCAGTCAAAATTTTTACTCTACAAGAATTTCTGGAATTGCCAGAGACCAAACCTGCCAGCGAATATGATCAGGGCTACAGTTACCAAAAACCTATGCCTCAGGGTGAACACAGCGTTATTCAATCAGAACTCGTCGCCGCACTCAATACGGCTCTCAAACCTAGCGCACGGGCATTTACAGAACTACGCTGTATCTTTGGTGAGCAGGTCATAGTTCCCGATCTAGCTGTTTTTATTCAGGAACGCATTCCTCTTACCCAAACTGGACGCATTGCAAATCGGTTTGAGCTTGCTCCTGATTGGCTAATTGAGATTTTATCTCCTCAGCAAAGTCAGACTAGGTTAACCAAAAAAATAGTAACGAGTTTGGCCTATGGCACTCAAATGGGCTGGCTGATTGATCCTCAAGAACAAGCTGTACTGGTCTATACGCCAGACCCACCCATTCAAGTGATCGACAGACCCGCAGATTATTTACCTACACCAACTTTCGCCCAAAATTTTGTGCTCAGTATAGAAACATTATTTGCTTGGTTGACGCCTAGTTAAGAGTCCTTGAGCGTATCCTTAAGGACGGTTCGCGCCGCTAGATGCTTGAGCGTGGTTTGCAGAATATCAATTTCACGGCGTAGGCGTTCTTCGGTATCGCGCATTTCGAGTAAGAGTTGTTGCTCTTCGCTCGCCTCATAAAAACTACCACCAATCCAGTAAGATAGCTCGCGCGCATCACCGGGCAAGGGCGGCAAATCAATCTCGCGATCCATTAATTTGCCAGACAGGCGTACGACATCAGTTAATAATACCCGCGCTTCCTCTACCAAAGCCGTCGGATCTGTAACTAAAGGTTCGTCTTCAATCCACTCCACCGTCCCTACCCGAAATGGTTTGGTACGGGTGTAATCGAGCACCCGAAAGCGTTGGCGACCGCGTGTCAAAATATTGATGCAGTCATTATCTAAGTGTTTGGCTTCAATAATCTCAGCACAACCTCCGATTGCCGAAGGTTCATTAGTTTGAGGATCCCAGAGCACTACACCAAAGCGTCGGTCATGATCTAAAGCTGTGTTAATCATAATGCGATAGCGCGGCTCAAAAATATGTAGTGCCAAAGGCTGACCCGGAAATAAGACCGAGGCCGGTAAGGGAAACAGGGGTAATTCTGTAGACATGGGCGAAGGATCCTTGAGGGGTACGTGTGGAAATACTATTGACCAAATTCAACCCGAGCTTGTTCGATAACTTCAACAGTTATCACTTCAACCCACTGGGCACGGGCAATTTGTTCCACTTTGCTCTTAACCTGAGACCGCGCAAAAAAGGGTACCTTTTGCAATTTGGCCAAGGCTTCGGTAGTCCAGGTTAAGTCCAGATCGTGATGGGGGCGGTCCACAGGCTTAGTCCCTAATCTTTTTCAATTGTAATCTTCTTCCCTCATTCGTGACGGGTCAATTCCGGCACAAGACCCTGCCCTTGCTATAATTTCTTTACATCGGGACAAGATTTGTGAGCGAAACTACCAATTATCAACAAACTGTTAACTTGCCGCAGACAGATTTTTCGATGCGGGCTAATGCTCCGGTGCGCGAACCCGAGATTCAACACTTCTGGGCTGAAGCTGAGATTTATCAAACTCTCGCTGACACCAACCCGGGGGCACCCTTTACCTTGCATGATGGGCCACCCTATGCCAATGGCGGTTTACACGTCGGTCATGCCCTCAATAAAATTCTCAAAGATACGATTAACCGTTATCAAATGTTGCGCGGTCGTAAAGTACGCTACATTCCTGGCTGGGATTGTCATGGTTTGCCCATTGAACTCAAAGTTTTACAAAATCTCAAAACCGCTGAACGCCAAAACTTGACCCCTCTAGACTTACGTCACAAAGCCCGTGATTTTGCCCAATCAACGGTGACCCAACAAAAAAAATCCTTTGAGCGGCTGGGCGTCTGGGGCGAATGGCATCAGCCTTATTTGACCTTACTGCCAGAGTATGAAGCGGCACAGATTGGGGTTTTTGGCAAGATGGCTGAGCAAGGCTATATTTATCGCGCCCTCAAACCGGTCTACTGGAGTCCGAGTTCTCGTACAGCGCTCGCCGAAGCCGAGTTGGAATATCCTGAAAATCATGTTTCAAGAAGTATTTATGTGGCGTTTCGGGTCAAAGATATGACGACCCTGCCCGTTGAACTCCAAACCTATGGCCCGATGGCAGTTGCGATCTGGACGACGACGCCTTGGACAATTCCTGGTAACTTAGGAATTTGTTTGAATGCAGAAATCACGTATGCCTTAGTTAAAACGCAAACCCATGGCCTCCTCATTGTGGCGACGGCGCTGAGCGAAAAATTTGGTCAGGTCATCGGTGAGACGTTCACGACCTTATGGACGGGCTTGGGTCAGCAACTCGAAGGTGTCCTAACTGAGCATCCCCTTTATGACCGTGTTTCACCGTTGGTACTCGGCGATCATGTCACCACTGAATCCGGTACGGGAGCCGTTCACACAGCCCCTGGACACGGGGCAGACGACTTCTTAGTCGGACAAAAATATCACCTAGGGTTACTTTCTCCTGTCGATGATCAGGGTAATTTTACTGCTGAGGCCGGAGAGTTATTCTTGGGTAAAAATGTCTTGGGTGAGGGCAACACAGCGGTCATCGCAGCCCTGCAAGCTGTGGGAGCTTTACTTAAGGAAGAAGACTATGCTCATAAATATCCCTACGATTGGCGTACCAAAAAACCCGTCATTGTGCGGGCTACGACCCAATGGTTTGCCTCGGTAGCCGGATTTCGTGACCAAGCCTTAGCCCAAATTGAGCAAGTGCAATGGCTGCCAGCCAGTGGACAAAATCGTATTACTGCTATGGTCTCCGAACGCTCGGATTGGTGCATTTCACGGCAGCGTAGTTGGGGTCTGCCGATTCCAGTTTTTTATGATGACCAGACGGGTGAACCCTTACTCAATACCGAAACCACAGCCCATATTCAGAAACTCTTTGCTGAAAAGGGTTCTGATGCCTGGTGGGAGTTAACCACAGAAGAGTTATTGCCAGAAACTTATCACAATAATGGTCACAGCTATCGTCGTGGATTTGACACGATGGACGTCTGGTTTGACTCGGGTTCTAGTTGGGCTGCGGTACTAGGAAAGCGGATCTTTACAACCGAAACTAACTATCAAGCTGACCTGTATTTAGAAGGATCAGACCAGCATCGCGGTTGGTTCCAGTCTTCGCTACTTACCTCCGTTGCCACGCGGGGCATTGCACCCTACAAAGCTGTGTTAACCCATGGTTTTGCTCTGGATGAACAGGGGCGCAAGATGAGTAAATCTCTGGGTAATGTCCTTGATCCCCTATTAGTGATCAATGGCGGCAAAGACCTCAAAAAAGAACCCGCCTATGGTGCAGATGTGCTGCGGCTCTGGGTTTCGAGTGTTGATTATAGTACGGATGTCCGACTCGGGCCTAATATTTTGGGTCAGCAAGCTGATATCTACCGCAAGATTCGCAATACCGCTCGCTATCTGTTAGGTAATCTCTATGATTTCAAGCCAGCAACTGACCTGATCACCCATCAAGATCTACCTAAGTTAGAACAATATCTACTGCACCGTTTGTATGAAGTCGTTCGGGATGTAACTGACGCCTTTGAGCAGTATCAGTTTTTCCGTTTTTATCAAACGATCCAAAATTTTTGTGTGGTCGAGTTATCTAATTTTTACTTAGATATTGCCAAAGACAGCCTGTATATTAGCGCAGCGACCAGTCCGCGCCGTCGCAGTGTACAGACCGTTTTGTATCATGTCTTAGAAACTCTTACCCGTCTTATTGCCCCAGTGCTCTGTCATTTAGCCGAAGATATCTGGCAAAATCTCCCCTACACGGCCTCTCACAAATCCGTATTTTTGGCGGGTTGGCCAGATTTACCGCGCGCTTGGCAACAGCCTGAGCTAGCGGAATCCTGGCAGAAATTAGCTAAGTTACGCACAACAGTGACCGTCGCCCTCGAAAAAGAACGGGTACAAAAAGTCATTGGTTCTTCCCTCGAAGCCAAAGTGATACTGACAGGCCAGAGGTTCCCGCCCGAAATTTTGCAATACCAAGCTGACTTGCGTTATTTATTTATCGTGTCGCAAGTAGAACTGATGCCAGCGGAGCACACAGACGTAACCATCACTATTTCTAAGGCGGATGGTCATAAATGTCCGCGCTGTTGGAATTATTCAACCCACATCGGTGAAAGCAGCCGTCATCCTGAAGTGTGCGAACGGTGTGATGAAGCCCTAGAAGGCAACTATTAAAACAGCCTTTCTCCCCCAAAAAATTACCTGAATCACTGAGAATCAGGTAGGGTAGAAAGTATGAATAGTCATCCTGCAACCAGTATTGAGACCCTCGCTAATGGTTTGACCCTGATTGCCTTACCGCAGGCTCAGGCCGCTGTGGTAACCGCTGACATTTGGGTGCGCAGCGGGGCACGCACTGAGCCTTTTGCCTACCAAGGCATTTCTCACTTTTTGGAGCATTTGGTCTTCAAGGGAACCGAACGCCTCACACCCGGTAAGTTTGATTATTTGATCGAAGCGCGTGGCGGCGCAACCAACGCCGCAACCAGTATGGATTTCACCCACTATTACATCACGGTAGCTAACCACGACCTCACCGCAAGTTTGCCATTGCTCGCCGATCTCGTGACCCAGGCCGCGATCCCAGCGGTCGAATTTGAACCAGAACGTCTAGTGGTGCTCGAAGAAATCCGTCGCGCTCAAGATAATCCAGAACGACAAATTTATCAGACCTTGGCCTCGACGCTCTATGGTGACCATCCCTATGCCCGTCCGGTACTTGGCGAACCTGAACATCTCTGGGCAATGAGTGCTGATATTGTCAGAGACTTTCATCGTGCCCGTTATCAGCCTCAAGCGATGACCGTCGTACTCGCGGGAGGGTTAACCGCCGCGCAGCTGCTTGAGGCTGGACGCACAACTTTTGCCGGATTATCGAGGACAGCCGTCTCTGAGCCCTTACCCGCTATTGCCTTACCGACTGCGACGACGGGACGGTTTATTCACCCCTTACCGCGCCTCCAACAAAATCGCATGATTCTAGCTTGGCTGGGTCCTGCGATGGCTGATTTGGCAGCGGGTGTGGCCTTAGAGTTTATCAGCACTATGCTCACGACCGGGCGCACAGCGCGGTTAGTGCGTCTCTTGCGTGAAGAAAAAGGCTGGGCACGGCAAATCAATAGTTATTTTGCTTTTCATCATGACCCCGGCTTGTTTGTCTTGGGAGCCCAAGTCGAAACGCCTTATCTCGAAGCCAGTGAAGAGCTGATGTTAGAAGAAATTCAACGTCTCTGCCGGGGTGAGTTTACCCAAGAAGAGCTAGAGCGGGCACGGCGCTTGCTGGTGAGTGAATGGATTTTTGGTACAGAAACGCCTAGTCAAACCTGCACCCTCTACGGCTATTACAGCACTGTGTCGAATTTAGACCAACTCGGGCGTTACCGTACCTTGCTCGATACCCTCAGTGCCATCGACATCCAGCAGGCTGCGCAAACTTGGCTAGCATCTATCCCAGCAACGCTCATCTTCACCCCCGAATAATTATGACCACCCCCATAACCTTGACCAATGGCCTGCGCTTGGTCTTGATTCCCACAGATACAGAAATTGTTGCAGTACGGGCTTTTTGGCCGGGCGGGTCGGGACAAGAGACCGCAGCTACCCAAGGCTTAGCCCATTTACTTTCAACAGTCTTGACCAAAGGCTGTGGCACTCTCGGTTCTCAGGCGATTGCTAGCAAAATCGAAATGGTGGGTGCGAGTCTCTCAGCCGATAATCAAAGTGATTATTTTTTGGGCGGGATTAGCTGCTTAGTCCGGGATTTACCAGCTTTATTACACCTATTTGCTGAGATTTTACGGGAGCCGACGTTTCCAGAGCAAGAGCTAGAACTAGAACGACGCAATACCTTACAAGCTATTAAGTCACAGCAAGAACGCCCGTTTACCGTAGCCTATAATCACCTGCGTCAGCAGCTTTATGGCACAACCCATCCCTATAGTTTCCCTGACTACGGTACTAATGAGACAATCCAACAGCTCAGCCAAAATGACCTCGCAACCTATCACCAGCGCGTTTGTCAGCCTAATCATATGGTGTTATGTATTGCGTGCTCGCTGACTGAAGCGCAACTCCTATCACTCGTCGAAGCTTGTTTTGGGGCGTGGGTGGTCAATGAGCCAGCCTTACTAGCACCGATTGCTGATGTGCAACTACCCCCAACCCGCCACACCATTACCCAAACCACCCAACAAGCTACGCTCCTACTCGGTTATCCGACCGTCGGACTTAATGATCATGATCACATTGCTTTGAAACTATTGAGCACGTATTTGGGGAGCGGTTTATCGAGCCGTCTTTTTATAGAATTGCGCGAGAAAAAAGGTCTAGCTTACGAAGTTTCAGCCTTTTATCCGGCAAAGCTCGGCAAGAGCCATTTTGTGACCTATATCGGTACAGCTCCTGAAAATCTGGAAGTCGCCGAAGCGGGTCTTCGCCAAGAAGCCCAACGGCTGACCGAAATCGCGCTCACGGCTGATGAATTGGTGATTGCCAAAAATAAAATGTTAGGTCAATATGCCCTCGGTAAACAATCCAGTGCGCAGCTAGCCCGTGTGCTGGGAGTCTATGAATTTTTGGGCTGGGGTACCGCCTATGACCAGCAGTATCCCGAGCTTATCGAAGCACTCACCGCTGAGACTATCCAAACAGTTGCTGCCCGATATTTTAGTACTGAGCCGAGTATGACCCTAGTGGGGCCTGCCTAATTATTTTTGTTTTTGCGGCGTATTGTGATTAAGCCCAAACTGCTGAGTATACCCAAACCAATCATAGAATTTGGTTCTGGGATGGCAATGACTTGCGCACCCGTCAGTGAGATCGTGTAAGAACCATAGTCAGTAGTGCCTGCGGTATCCCAACTAGTTAAAGGACTTGTTGAGGTAGCTGCTACCGTTCCGGTAAAAGGAGAATCAGGAAAGATATACTCCCCTGAGGCGTTTTTGGGATCAATATCATAGGCTGATATGCCTAGGTAGTAAGTTCCAGTTACCGTTGGCGTATAAGTCAACGATGAGAGTGCATTAATGCCATCTGTATCGTCGTTAAATACAAGCCCCTTACCAGTCGAGTCAAAGAGAAAAACTTGCGAATCCACTAAACCAAATTGACCGCCAACACTGGTCACATTAGCCGTGAAAGTCGTTCCTGCCGTCAAAGTAAAGCTGTACAGGTCTACATCTGTCGAATTAGTTGTCGCCCCGATGGCACCGATTGTACCGTTAATCTGAATTGGACTACCCGTACCAGTAGTATTGGTCGTAGTTATACACTTTCCGCTTATAGAATAAGGTATGGTAAAGAACCTTAGTCTTGTGAACCACCTGAGTGTGGAAGAATTAGAAAAGCGCTACCGCCAAGCAACGGACGGGGTGGAACGCACCCACCTGCAAATTATTTGGTT
>JBBRQP010000046.1:0-24849 GCA_038226175.1 Gloeobacterales cyanobacterium | reverse complement strand
GCTCCCAAGGCAAGCGTGACAAAGAAAGTCTTGAAGAAGCGATAGGACAAGGGCTAAAGCGTATTACAGAAACTGATGCGAAAGGTTGGTTCACTCACTCTGGTTATCTTGGTACATCCGTATGAAAACCGCTGTAAGCTGTTGTCATGTCCGAAACCCCCGCCGAAAACCATAACCCACTAGATAAATACCAACGCTTATCTGCGCAACTGGAGTCTTGGCGACAGCGCGCTGTGATAGCAGAACAGCGGCTGCTCGAGTACGGGCCCTTAGACCGACAATTTTTGGAAGCGCAACAACAGTTGATGCAGCTTGAGCTAGACTTTCAACGCAGCCAACAGGAATTACAGCAAGCTCAAGAGCGCATTATCATCCTCGAACGCCATATTTTGAGTCTCAAAGCCTCAGTTGGCCTCACGGTTCCCGCTAATATTCCTAAGAAACGTTCCTCAAACCAAGTGCGTATCAAAGCTGACTTACCGTCTTTTTTGAAATAAAAAATCCTAACGTTCTTTCGGAAAAGTTGGTTGATCTACTTCGACTTTTTCTGAAAAGCCTTTAGCGCGAAAGTTAGCCAAAGTGAACGGTGCTGGCGTATCCATAGGTGCCTCAAACTGAACCTGGAAAGGATGTTTACCGGGTTGTACCTGGGCGAGGGTGCCCACCCGACGTCGCGTCAAAACCAGTGTGCCATTGCTATCGGTAACGCGCCCAAAGACATCTACATTTTTGGCAATAATATCGCCATTATAGTTAGTTTCACCGACCAAGAGTAAACATTTAGCTTTTCGGTTAGCCCCATTATTGAGACTAATTAAGATATCTGATTGCATGCCCGCCGGACAGGGTTTGACCGCTAGATCTACCAGTTGGATTTCTATTTTTTTGCTGCCCGCACACGCGCTCAAGAGGACTATAAGCACCACAAAAGAGGGTAGTTTTGCCATGATTGCCCAAAAATGCCTATCTCGATTGTAGGTTGCCGATCAGTTCTGGGGATATTTCGCCAGCTGAAATAGCCAAAAGCCATGCAAGAGTAGTATCCCGGCCCAAATAGCCGCCACCCAGCCTTGCCAAACCCAACCCGCATGCCAAAATTGATTAAAAAAAGCCAACCCTGAGTTAACACATAAAAAAGTTGCGACATGGAGGGCAAAATTAATGCGGTCGCGCAAAAGTTGGTACTCCGGGTCACTCGGATCAGGCGGGCGAGAAAGTTTTGGGGGCACGGCTCATACACATAAAACAGCTGCCTCAAGTTTAACGTACCCGTACTAAAGTCCTGTGTTGTACCCTTTAGCTCAGCATCAACGGTTAAAATTAGTCCTGTACCTGGAGTTAAACATGGCTACTCTTAATATCGGTATCACTACTGCTGACCGTGCCCAGATTGTGGATGGACTATCTCGGCTCCTAGCCGATACTTACACCCTTTACCTCAAAACCCATAACTTCCACTGGAATGTAACCGGGCCGATGTTTAATACGCTACATCTTATGTTTGAGGCTCAATACACCGAATTAGCACTGGCTGTTGATTTGATTGCCGAACGTATTCGTTCTTTAGGCTTTCCGGCTCCAGCGACCTACAGTGATTTTGCGCGCCTCACTTCGATTGATGAGACCCCCGGTGTTCCCAAAGCTGAGGAAATGATTCGTCTATTAGTCGAAGGCCAAGAATCCGTGATCCGCACGGCGCGTTCGATTTTTCCAACGGTTGAGCAAGCGAGTGATGAACCTACGGCTGACCTGTTGACCCAACGGATGCAGGTTCACGAAAAAACTGCATGGATGCTCAGAAGCCTGTTGGAATAACTGTATTTATGCCCACCCATGAGCCAAGTAAGCCCATTGATGTGGGCATAAATAACCAGGAGTCATCTGAGAACTAGTCCGATGCTTAAGAGCAGAATTTATAAAGTAAGCCTAGCTCTGGGAATGGGGTACAGTTGCTGAGGATAGGCAATAAATGCTCGTTCTTACAGGTTGCCTGAGCCTAGCGCATGTAACGCTCAAAGTACGATGCTCTCAAGAAAGCCGTACTTTATCTCATGCCCGCTTTGTGAGCGGCTAAAGGTCAACATCGGAAGGATTCACTCTGCGGTGAAGTGCGATGCGGCGACGACAGGTCTTAACAGGAATAGTGTGGGGTAATGCAGCACCGCTTGCCATGGCAGAAACCCTAGCCTGGGAAAATATTCAGAAACGCGGTTTACTCAGTGTGGCTTGTGATCCAACCTTTGGACTACCTTACTTTGCCCTTGATGAAGCGCGGCACAGTTATCAAGGCTTTGAGTGGGACATTTTACAGGCGCTGAGTCGGGTGCTTAAGGTACAGATACGGGTCACCGAAGTTCTCTGGCCGCAGCAACGTTCGGTTTTGCTGCAAGGTGGCGTTGATGCTATTTTTAATGCTCAAGAAGCCCCTGATCTCAAAAAATTTCCTGTTTTGGTTACAGAGCCTTACTATATCACCAGCCAGAGCTTGATCAGTCCGCCGCAACGGGTGATCGAGACATTGACGGATCTTGTGGGACAACGCGTCGGTGTCCTGCGCAACAGTGGCGGTGCCGCTCTGGTGAGTGCCTACAATCTCTACAAAGCTCGCAGTGTCAAACTCATAACTGCAACTACCGCCCCAGAATTATTTTATAAGCTAGAAAAAAGTGAGGTCGACGTACTGATTTTAGATAGCCCCCTGGCCCAGTGGCTCAATCGCAAGGGACAGTTTCAGATTGCGCAAGTATATCCTCTACCGATCCCGCTGGTGGGTGTCGTCCGCAAAAGTGAACCCTCCTTACAAAAAGCTCTCAATCGTGGACTAAAACAGATAGTCCAAATAGGTACACTAGAAACTATTCTAAAGAAATGGCAGCTATGGAATACTCCACAGACGCAACTGACGCGCCACTTTTCATCCAAAAGCTAAGACTATCTTGGTGTGAGAATGGATCGATTTGCCGCTAATCAAGCCCAAAGGAACAGTACAAATATTGTGGGAAATCTTGAACTATCTGCTGTGATCTCGCCACTCGAACGGGTTCAAGTCCTTGCCGAAGCCCTGCCCTATGTCCAGCGGTTTGCCGGAAAGGTGATGGTAATTAAGTATGGCGGTGCGGCCATGGTACAACAAGAGCTACAAACGATTGTTTTGCGTGATATCGTCTTTCTGGCTTCATTGGGTATCAAGCCTGTCGTTGTTCATGGGGGTGGCCCGGAGATCAATCACTGGCTCGACCGCTTAGAGATTCCGACCCAATTTGTAGGTGGATTACGGGTGACCGATGGCTCAACCATGGATGTGGTCGAGATGGTTTTGGTGGGGCGCGTCAATAAGCAATTAGTTGAAATGATCAACCAAGCTGGAGGACAAGCGGTGGGCTTGTGTGGCAGAGATGGCAGCATCTTGCGCGCCCGCCCCTATGTTCATCTCAAAAGCCAACCTGATATTGGTTTTGTGGGCGATATCGCCAAGGTCAATCCGCGTTTACTACTCTCGCTGCTCAAAGAAGGTTATATTCCTGTCCTCTCGACAGTTGCTTCCGATGAATCCGGTCAAGCCTACAATATCAATGCTGATACGGCAGCTGGTGAAATTGCCGCCGCCCTAGAGGCCGAAAAATTAATTTTGCTCACGGACACCCCCGGATTACTACAAGATCGTCAAGATCCCGAGTCTTTGATTCCTTGTCTTGACATTCAGACGGCTCGAGATTTGATTGAGAGTGGTACGGTCAGCGGCGGCATGATCCCCAAACTTCAGTGCTGTATTCGGGCTTTGGCTCAGGGTGTACGGGCGGCTCATATTTTGGATGGACGGTTACCTCATAGTTTGCTGCTGGAGATTTGTACCGATAGTGGCACAGGCACGATGGTGGTTTCTTCTCGTTAATTTAGGTGTTAGTGCAGGATCACGGGAGCCAAGAAAAGCTATCGCAATCTGCTACTCTATCGAGGAGGACGGCTTGGAGTTACCCAATGCATTGGCGAAGTATGCTTGCGAGTATCGGTCTATGTATAAGCCTAAGCCACGCGGTTGGGGCAAAAACTGGTGATATCAATGGCGATGGGCGAACAGATTCAGCAGATTTACAGATACTTGGACAGTTTCTCAAAGGGAAGCGCTTGCTTTCTGATGCTGAAACACACCTAGCAGATATTGATGCTGATGGGCAAGTGACCCCCAGTGATGCCGATATTTTAAAGCAACGTTTGAAAATCTCTAGCCCAACCCGCGTTCAAGCAGCTAAAGGCTTAGATTCGAGTAGTAGTGGGTGGGTCACAGACCAACAAACAGGCCAACCCCTCGCTGGAGTAACTATTGCTGTTCCCGATGAAGATATTACCGTAACTACGGATCAAACTGGCTCTTTTACTCTGCCTCATCCGCTCCCTAGTAACCGTATCTTGACAGCGAAGACCCGTGAATATGCCCCGTTTTCGCTTACCACCCAAAAAAATCAAAGCCAACCTTTTGAGCTTAAACTCGAACAACTTACAGCGCGTACCGTTGTCCTCGACGATATGGTGCGCCATTTGGGAGATAACTCCTTTGGGTCGGGTTCCGCAAATTTTGGTCAGTTGCGCCGTCCTGCGGATGGTCTGCAGCTAGAACGTAGTTTTGAATTGGATAGTGTGCCAGATCGTGACCCTTATTTGCGTCTTGGTTCGCTTGTTGGCATTGATACGCCAGAGTCTTTCCGGGCTGGTCAGTCGCAGCTAGCATTACATCAAGATGGTTCAGCAAATTGGGCTTTTCGGATTTATCTTAATGGCACGCTTGTTAAACGTATTACGCTCAATGGCGATAATGTCGTGATCACGCTACCCCGTTGGCTACTGCATCGCGGAACTAACTATCTCTTACTGGCTACAGCAGTCTGGAATGCTGCTGCTCAGTCCAAGGCGGATTTATTCCCTCGACTAGGCGTAGAATATGACGATATGGAATTTGCTCATATACTTTTGGTTTTGCCTACCCATGAACCGCAAAAAGCCTTTCGGGTCAACCCATGACTAGCCCATCCAATCCGTGGTTGACTTTGCCCTATCAACCAGTCCTCGAACAGTTGGGGTCAGAGTTTTATGAACAGGTGACAGCTGCTGAGTTTCCCCAACATCGGCTGCGTTTTCGTAATGACCGTCTATTGCCCCTACTCGGCTTAACCGCAGAAGCGATCACCGATGCGCAGTGGCTGGCGGCTTTAGGTCAATTTGAAGAGCGCGTACCGTTGCTGGCGTTGGCCTATCACGGTTATCAGTTTGGCGAATACAATCCGCGTTTAGGAGATGGGCGGGGCTTTTTGTATGGACAGGTGCGCGGGATTGACGGCGAGCTTTATGATTTGGGTACTAAAGGTTCGGGAACCACACCTTTTTCACGTACAGCTGATGGACGCCTAACCCTCAAGGGCGGAGTACGCGAAGTTCTGGCGGCGGAAATGCTTGAACGGCTAGGGATCAAAACTTCACGCTGCCTGAGCTTAATTGAGACAGGAGAAACATTATGGCGTGGTGACGAACCTTCACCCACGCGTTCGGCTGTGATGGTGCGCCTCAGCCGTTCCCATATTCGTTTTGGTACTTTCGAGCGTTTGCATTACTTAGGACGCCCAGACTTAGTACAGCAGCTTTTAGATCATGTGCTGAGCGTTTATTATCCGCATTTATGGGATCAGGCTGACCGCTATGCTCGGTTTTATGCAGAATTGGTGACGCGGGTGGCTCAGTTAGTGGCGCAGTGGCTGGCGGCGGGCTTTTGTCATGGGGTGCTCAATACCGATAATATGTCGATTACAGGTGAGAGTTTTGACTATGGTCCCTATGCCTTTATTACAACTTATGACCCTAAATTTACAGCCGCCTATTTTGATTATTTTGGGCGCTACAGTTATGGTAACCAACCCGCGCTGTGTCGTTGGAATTTAGAGATGTTGCAACATCCTTTGGCTGCGGTTATTTCTGCTCAGGATATGGCTGAGGGTTTGGCTCTTTTTGAAGACACGTATTATCTCACTTATCATCAAGCCATGTTGCACAAATTGGGTTTTAGCCAAACCTATCGGGCTGAAGCAGATGACCTACTAAAATGTACTATTTTGCTACTTACAGAGAGTCAAGTTAGCTATTACGAATTCTTCCAAGCTCTGCGCACTAATTTTTCTGAGCAGTGGCTCAAAGATAGCACCCTTATCTTGGCTAGTAGAGAAAATTTAGAGATTAGCCTTGACCTGTTAACTCCTTGGCAGCAAGCCTATTCACAGCTACTAAAGACCCATTCATCGGCAGAAATAACCCAAATTCCAGATACCCTGCAACGCTACAATGCTTCAGTTAATCTAATCAGGCCTCAGATCGAAGCTGTCTGGGAACCGATTAGCTATGCAGATGATTGGCTACCGCTTTATAATCTAATTGATGCGATTAGAGAGATTTAGAGTAGCAAAACTGCTATTACTAATAGGAAACAATCAGCGGTAATAATGGTCTAAAATCGATTTGTTGCCCTTTTAATTCCCCATCAAATCCTAATTTTATAAGATATTCTTGCCCTAAACTCAATTGAATAATGTGAGCCTTAATCATAGCTTGAAGTTCGATTGAAGGACTAGAAATGTAGGGACTTACTAATTCTAGATGTGTCATCTTAGTTAAACCATTTTCATGGATAAGAGGTTGTATTTTGCCAATAGGATAATCATCAGGTCGTTGTCCAAAGGGAAGATAAAACAACATCGGTTCGGTGAGTATATCTGAATTGGTTGCGATACAGATAGTTGTTGATTTGGGTAAGTACGGAGGTTGATAATCCCAAGTAGAAAAAGGAGCCTGAGCAGGTAACCTATGTGCCGGACGCAGACCAAAACCAAATGGACAGGTACAACTGTCTTGATTTAACCAACGATCCCAAAGGTGCGTTGGCTGAATCATCTTAGATTGAGCTTCTGTGGGATTTGCGACCCAAAGAAACTCCAGAAAGAAATTCGCAAAGAAGAAGCGACGGTTTTGGGTACCTTGACCCGGATGGATATTTCCTAACCCTTCCGTAAATCCTTGTGTAATTAGTAGCTCGGCCTCGGGTGCCTGAGCTGCACAACAGATAAAGATATGATCCAATTTACTCATCTAGTTGCCAAGGCTCTAGGGTGGCAGCTTCATCAAAAATCTTAGGTGGACGCATCACCAGAATAATCCGGCCTAGCAGTGGCTCAGCCGGGTCTTGGGCAAACCACCGAATCTTTAACTGCTCTGCCGCCTCATACACAAAATAAGCATCCTCTTGCCAATCTCGTTGATTACGATCAACCACGATCAAGACTTCTTCTACCTTGCCTGGTAACGCTAGCTCATCGCTAGTTGCCATCAAAATCACCGCATCTTGGGCTAACCGCAAAACCTGCCAGCCTGGAAGCGCAACCCAAGCTGCCGGACTCTGTGTGCGCATCACCTGAAATGGCGGTTCAGCTTTCAGTAAGGGCACACTGGTGAGATCCGCTTTGGTCAAAGGTAAACGTCCAACTACAGCCACAAGACAGGGCGTTTCATCGACGGATTCGAGACGATAGAGCGGTAATTTGGGGGCAGGACGGGCTTTGACCACCGTAAAATCAGTTAACAAAAGCTCGATTTTATGACGGGCTGAGGGACTATAAGCAAAGGTCAGCCCCCGAGCAATCAGGCGTGAACGCTCCTGCAAGTCCGTCTTTTGGCGGGTCGTTTGCCAGCATTGATAGGCCACTTGATCGCCAGGATGCGCCGTAAAGCCATCGGGCAGAGCCTTGAGATAAGAAAACTCTTTAATCGCTTTGACTACTTCACGCGCCCCCTCGCTATCGACTTGCTTCGTCCAGAGTAATTGCGCCACGCCTACCCGAGACTCTTGGGGCAAAACCCGTAACTCGTAAAGACTCTCGCTACCACGTTGACGATAATAATCAAGTACAGCGACGTCAGCCTGTCCTTGCTCCAATCCCGTATATACCTGAGCTGCGACGACAAGCTGATTTTGCAAAGCTGGCTGAAAACCCGTTTGCTCAAAAATTTGTTGCAAAGTACAGCCAAATTCTTTTTGGAGCTGCTGACAGGCACGCCCCCAGTCTACCCAAGAGCCAGTTTTTTGGAGGAGTTGGGTGAGCAGAGCTTCAGCTTCCACAGGAAGAACAGGATTGGTCATAGTTAGCGCACCATCACAGTTTGGAATTCAAAAAAACACCTTGTCGCTTTTGATGACGTAAGGATTAAAGCTAACCATGGGGCAAGAAGGCCTGTGTTCTCGTATTGTACCAAATCTATGTCTTTCTGTCAGGATTGATGCCAACTCGCCTAGTGTCTGGTTGATAAACTTTGCATGAAAAAACACCACTATCAGCAGCACAAAAGCTAGAGCTTGACGTCTAAGTTATCTATACTAGCTATAGGCATTACGCGCCACCGGGGAGAACCTGTCATGAAAAAACTCGCTGTTCTGTGTACCTTGGGCTTGGCTCTAAGCCCGTTGTCCTCGGTACGGGCACAACAAAACTACAACGATTTGCCCACGCTCGAACCCGCACGCTCGCAAGTGCCAAATCCCAATAGTTATCCCCCCAACAACACTTACACCCCTAATACGAATGTCCGCACATTTGATGTAGGGATTTCACGGGTAGCTGCCAATACGATTGTCTCCGCTGGACTAGCTCCCAATCGCGGTACGAGCTACCTTGACCCCAACAAAGAATCTTCAGCTTCTATTTTCACGGCCTATGATGTCTACGATGACACCAACAGTGTGGCAATTCCCAAGGGCTCAGAAGTACGCGGACGGTTTGTTCCTAGTCGTGGTGGTTTAAAGTTTTTGGCTGATGCTGTGGTTGTGCGCGGGCAGTATTACTCGGTGCAGGCTAGTTCTGACTTGATACCTGATGAAAAAGACCCCCGTGAATATAGCACCGAAGCTATTGCTGGCGATGCCGTGATTGGAGCAGGCGTGGGTGCCTTACTAGGGGCTTTGACGGGTGGGGTCAGCTTGGGCGGCATTTTGGGCGGTGCGGCAGCCAGTTCTATTGTTGGTAATGTCACCGCGCCCAGTGTGGTGGTGGTGCGGCCTGAGCGTCCTCTCAATTTACGCTTAGATGCGCCTCTGACCCTGCGTCGCTAAAGAACTCAAGACCAAGTACTTGTAAGCGTTAAGTCAGCGCGGTATGATAGAAACTTGTGAATTTCTCGGCATCCCATGAAGCTCAGTCGTAAAGGGCAAGTCCGTAAACGCCATGACCGCATCCGCAACAAAATTGTGGGAGTCCCTGGTCGTCCGCGTCTTGCGGTGTATCGCTCCAATAGGCATATTTATGCTCAAATCATTGACGACGCGGGTCAACATACCCTCGCCGCTGCCTCTACCCTTGAGGCCGCTTACACAGCCGAGGCAGCCGATGTTACAACCGCGACCCAAGAAGCGGCTAAAGTAGTCGGTAAATTGGTTGCAGAACGCGCCAAAGCCCAAGGCATCATGCAAGTGGTGTTTGATCGGGGTGGCAAACCTTATCACGGTCGGGTCGCCGCCGTAGCTGAGGGTGCCCGTGAAGCAGGTTTGGAATTTTAATCCCTAGGAAACCCCATGGCTGAACAAACGCAAAAAGAGAGTAGAGAGCCCAAAGACCGTGACCGCCGCCGCAAACAACGCGAGCGTACCGAACAAGTGCCTGAAAGTGAGTGGAAAGAACGGGTTGTTCAAGTCCGCCGCGTTACCAAAGTTGTCAAAGGTGGTAAGAAACTGAGTTTTCGCGCCGTAGTGGTTTTGGGTAACGAAAAAGGTCAAGTCGGTGTTGGTGTGGGTAAAGCTTCCGAAGTTATCGGCGCAGTCAAAAAAGGTGTAACCGAAGCCCGTAAATCCTTAGTCACGGTTCCTTTGACGCGCTTAAACTCGATTCCCCATCCGATTACCGGTGATGCGGGAGCCGCCAAAGTGATGCTCCGTCCGGCTGCAGCAGGTACTGGCGTAATTGCTGGGGGAGCTGTGCGCACCGTACTAGAACTCGCTGGCGTCAAAAACGTCTTGGCTAAGTCGTTGGGTGCTGATTCTCCTCTCAATAATGCTCGCGCTGCCACCAATGCTCTTAGCCAACTACGTACCTTCAAAGAAATTGCTGATGAGCGGGGCGTTCCAGTTAGCAATCTCTATAGTCAGTAATAGCTTAATTCTAATTACTTGCTTTAACTTCTTCGCAGTTGTTGGAGCAAGTAATTTTTTGTTTGACTAGCTAGGGCATAGTACGGATAAATCTGACGATACAAATTGTTCATTTGACGAAATTGAGCTAATTCTGCTGCAAAACTTGCCGGAAGCTGTTGGGCTAGACGTTCCTGAAAAAGTTGCTCGGCATAGGCGTAAAACTCAAGATCTAGACTATTTTTCTGCTCTAGCACACGGATGATTTCGCGGGGTACATCTTGTAATAACGGTCGCGCTAGGGTCTGATTTTCTTTGGCATATAGAGGGACACGCCAATTAAACCTATGACTGCAAAGCAGCAAAGAAGTATCAAAGTATTCAAGTAAACCGAACGCAGAAAAGGTCTCTCTAAGATGCCGCTGGGCACTTTCTAAAGGGGTCAAATTCTGATCTTCAGTCGCTAACATAGTCACCTGTAGATTATGAGCCTCTGTCGAAAGCTCACTCATCACATACTCACGCAAACTGATTTTTTGGGTATAAATATACTGATGTAGGGGATAGTGATTATAAAGATGCGGTTTACTAAACATAAAATAGTAATAGGAAATGACCCGATCAACCGGGTGACGCAGGAGGGTTAGATACTGACAAAGATGACCCTGGCATTGGTCTTGAATAATCGATAAATTGAGATGACCTTTGATAAATTTGGTAGTACTCTGATTTAACACAGATTGTACTTCTAATAGTTGCTTGAGACTATTAACCCGCAAGCCGCGATTGCGCCCATATTGACGATCAAGTATGCGTTCTAAAGTAGTTCCACCCGTTTTGGGAATGTGTAAGAAAACTAAAAGAGGTTCTGCGCGAATAGACGAACTTACCTGATCTGTAGAATATTTTCCTCTACTATTAGATTGGCTGATATCTAAGGCTTGCTGTTGTAATTGCTGCATATTTCCTCCCAAGAAAATATGTGTGACTTCATGCACTAAAACTAGTAATTCAAACTTGTCAACTTGAGGGCTTGCTAATACTAGACGTTGATTTACCTGACAAACGTTCATATCAACAAAAATATGCCGCTGACAGTCCGTTCGCCGTAGATACGCCTAAGATGGAAAAAAGTCTGAGTTGAGCCTGTGACCCGTGACCTACGTAGCTTTATCCAACTTGTCGAAAAACGCGGACAATTGCGCCGCATTACGGCTCCCGTCGAGGCAAAACTCGAAATAACTGAAATTGCTGACCGGATGTTGCGCTGTGGTGGACCGGCTCTATTATTTGAAAACGTCAAAGGCGCAAAATTTCCAGTTGCCGTCAATCTGCTAGGCACTGTTGAGCGCGTGGTGTGGTCGATGGGACTTGAGAACCAACAACAACTTGAAGACCTAGGCGAAAAATTAGGCAAACTCCAGAAGCCCCGCCCACCCCGTAATCTCAAAGGACTCGCCGAATTTGCACCTTTACTCCTAGATGTACTCAAGGCTAAACCAGGACGGGTACTGTTTAATGCTCC
Organism: Gloeobacterales cyanobacterium; assembly: GCA_038226175.1. Lineage (GTDB taxonomy): Bacteria > Cyanobacteriota > Cyanobacteriia > Gloeobacterales > Anthocerotibacteraceae > JBBRQP01. The sequence continues at coordinate 13,174 of JBBRQP010000046.1, read as the reverse complement.
TTGCCAAGAAGTTGTCCTCGATCAGGCTGCTGTCGATTTGAACCTGATTCCGATGCTCCAGCCTTGGCCTCAAGATGCCGGACGCAATATCACCATGGGGCTGGTGATGACCGTTGACCCCGAAGACAATACCCCTAATGTCGGTATTTATCGGCTGCAATATCAATCAGCTAATACGATGACCGTGCATTGGCTCTCTGTGCGAGGCGGCGCACGGCATTTGCGTAAGTGGGCAGAACGTGGTCAAAAGATGCCGATTGCGATTGCGATTGGAGTTGATCCGCTGTTGATTTTGGCTGCGGCAACGCCCATTCCCGTCGAACTCTCAGAATGGCTTTTTGCGGGTCTCTACGGCGGCGAAGGGGTCAAACTAACCAAATGCCGGACTTCTGACCTGCTGGTACCCGCGATGGCTGAAATCATCCTTGAGGGTACGATTACGCCCGGTAATACCGCCATTGATGGGCCTTTTGGGGATCATATGGGCTACTACGGTTTACCAGAGCCTTCACCAGTTATTGATGTGCATTTGATGACCCATCGCCAGAATCCGATTTATCTGGCAACTTTTTCGGGTCGTCCGCCCAAAGAAGAAGCGATGATCGCCATTGCTCTCAATCGAATTTATACGCCGCTCCTCCGCCAACAGGTTCCTGAAATTATTGATTTCTTTTTGCCAATGGATGCACTGAGTTACAAGTTAGCGGTGATTTCGATTAAAAAATCCTATCCTGGTCAAGCCCGTCGTGCTGCTTTGGCCTTTTGGACCGCGCTGGTGCAATTTACCTATACCAAATTTGTCGTGGTTGTCGATCAGGATATTGATATTCGTGACCCTTCCCAGGTGGTTTGGGCAATTGCCTCAAAAGTTGACCCAGCCCGTGATGTGTTTATCCTCGAAGACACCCCTTTTGATAGTCTCGATTTTGCCTGCGAAAAACTCGGCTTGGGCGCGCGCATGGGTATTGATGCCACCACCAAAATCCCCCCAGAAACCGATCATGCTTGGGGAGAACCGCTGATCATGGATGAAGCAACCAAAGCAGCGGTCAGTCGGCGCTGGGCTGAATATGGCCTAGATGATATTAAGCTCAACCAAGTCGATCCCAAGGCTTGGGGTTATTCGAGGTAATCTCTCTTTGAGCAATGGGGAAGCAGCGCACTCTCAGTGAACGTGTCATAAATTGAGTTGAGGTAAGGCTAGATTTGGGAAACAGAAGCTGCTCTTCACAAGCGCGGACGACCCATACTGTAGTTAACAGCGCGATGTTCGAGGTTATAAGTGATCTCTCCAGCTTGGAGCATGGTGCGCACCAAATGTTCGAGGTCAGAACCAATCCGCCGCAGGTTATATTCCGTGAGGTCGGCTCCGGCGTATTGCGCAATCAAAAGGTCAAAGGCTTGGCGAACTTTGGTCAAAGCCGCTTCGGGCCAGATAAATTCGTTATCCGAATCAATATCTAAGGTCAAGGTGTGGTCATCATCGATGCGGTCTTCACCGATGATTTTGCCTGCGAAAATGTGAATATGACGGGTTACGGACATCAACATTTTGTGTGCTCCTTAGGATTTACCCATGCCTAACTGTTGGGCTTTTTGATAAACTTTGCCCTCAGTCAGTAGAGACGGTGCGATCACGATCTCTACTTTTTGCATCTCACGCAGATTTTTGGCGCCTAGGGTCCCCATGGCAGTTTTGAGGGCGCCAAGTAAGTTGTGGGTACCGTCATCGAGTCGGGCTGGGCCGCGCAAAATTTCTTTGAGCGTACCCGTGGTACCAACTTTGATGCGGGTACCACGCGGCAACACTGGACTCGGTGTCGCCATACCCCAGTGAAAGCCTTGTCCTGGTGCGCCTTCAGCCCGTGCGAAGGGTGAACCAATCATCACAGCATCTGCACCCGAGGCCAAACTTTTACAAATATCACCCCCCGTGACTAAACCGCCATCAGCAATCACGGGCACATAACGTCCCGTTGCTACCTGATAATCCTCACGGGCCGCTGCACAATCGGCAATCGCGGTGGCTTGGGGAATACCCACGCCCAAAACGCCGCGTGAGGTACACGCAGCTCCCGGCCCGATTCCTACCAAAAGACCACAGGCACCAGCTTTCATCAAGTCAAGGGCGACCTCATAGGTGACACAGTTACCGACAATCACCGGAATCGGCATTGCTTGGATAAATCGCGCTAAGTCCAATGGCGTTACGCCCTGCGGTGATAAATGCGCTGTCGAGATCACGGTAGATTGGACAAAAAATAAATCTGCTCCAGCTTCTGCGGCCAATTTACCTAAAAACTCCGCATCCTGAGGTGTACTGCTAACCGCTGCAATGGCACCCGCTTGTTTGATCGCCTGAATCCGCTTGGTGACCAGCTCCGGTTGAATTGGTGCTTGATATAGTTTTTGCATTAACGGCACATATTCATCCCGGCTAACACTAGCGATTTCGGCCAAAAGAGCTTCTGGGTCGGCATAGCGCGTCTGCACCCCCTGTAAATTTAGAACCCCAATCGCGCCCAATTCACTCAGGCGGATCGCCGCAGCCACATCGACCACACTATCCATTGCACTAGCTAAAATCGGAATTTCCCGCTCAATCCCGCCGATTTCCCAATAAGTGTCGGTCAGTTGCGGGTCTAAGGTACCGTGACCGGGAACCAAAGCAATCTCATCAATACCATAGGCACGACGCGCCATACGACCACGACCAAGGGAAATTTCCACCGCAGTAGCCCAAAAAAATGTATTCATACTATCTTAACGCCTACAGCCACAAGCTCAAACAGTACTGAAGATAGCCACTGAGGTTTTAGGATGCGGGCTTAGCTTGAGCCTCAGGCAAGTTATAAACACCGCGTACTTGTTTGCCGTTACTTGGTGAAGCCAAAAAACGACTCTGGACAAGGTCGTAAGTAACTGATTCGGCTTGTAGGGTATTGCCGCCTTTTTGTAAAACTGAGACATCACCTTGCATCACAATCGTGCGGGCTTTATCGCTATAGGTGGCTTTTTGGGATGTGGCTGTCATCTGACGGGCTGGGTAATCGAGATGCACATTACCCGTTGCGACGACGATGCCGCTGGTGGTGTTGGCTTCTTGGCTATCAGCGGTGATCACAGTTGTATCTTGGGTTTTAGCGGAGATCACATAGGTACCATTGACCTGTTGCCCGGCCTGGGGTTCGGCTTTAATCCGGTCTTCACTAAGAAAGTAGGTGACTTTATTAGCCTGAATTTGATTGTGACCTTTTTGGATAATAATCACATTGCCAATGAGGGTAATAGTTTGTTTTTTTTCCTCATAAAAACCTTGCTGCGCGGTCGCACTCAACTGTCGCGCCGGATAGTCAACATGGACATTACCACGCGCTGTGACCACACCAGTTATGGAATTAGCCTCTTGCAGATCAGCTTTGATGGTTAGACTGCCTTTGGTTTGGGCGGCTACCACCGTTGCAGTTACCAGCAAAAGTCCTAATCCTTGAACCAATTTTTGGAGCGGTGCCACTGTAATACCGACAGTCTAAGTATTTTGACTGTAGCAAAAAATCAGTAGGTTCGTTTGATTCTGATATTTTATTGCTAGTGAAGCGCGTTACGTGAGGCAAAAGTTTCTTCTTCGGCCCGAAAATCTCCACAACCGAGCGCCGCTTCCGAAAAAGCACCTTGGGGATTAACCGTGCATTTGAGATAACGATAATCGGGATTAGCATAACGGCAACGATGACAAGGGACAGCAAACTGACGTTGGAGATTCAATTTAGTCTGGCGTATCCAACAAACGGCATCCCACAACAAACACACTAAAACGCCCCAGAGCACTGCTGCACATACTAGAGGAAACCATGTCATGATCGTGCCTATCAGCGGTCAAAATCAGCCTAACCAACTACTCGGGTTTTGGTCAAAGTTTGCACCTTAACTGTAATCAAACGTTACAGAAGGTCGTAATATATTGAACAATGCACCCACCCCACCCAGCCCGGATGCGTATTCTCGGAATCTCTTGTTTTTATCATGATGCGGCTGCCGCATTAGTCATAGATGGACAGGTCGTTTCTTGCGCTGAAGAGGAACGCTTTAGTCGCCGTAAACATGACAGCAGTTTCCCGTTGTTGGCGATACAGTTTTGTTTAGAGCAAGCTGCAATTAGTGTCGATGATCTTGATTATGTGGTGTTTTACGAAAAGCCTTTACTAAAATTTGAACGCTTATTACTCACCCAACTCGCTAATTTTCCGCAAGCAGTCAATGTCTTCTCCAAAGCTATGCTCACTTGGATCAAAGATAAACTCTGGGTCAAATCAACGATTGCCAATCAGCTAACGATTGTTCCAGAAAAAATATTATTTAGTGAACATCATCTTTCCCATGCGGCTTCGGCTTTTTTGTGTTCGCCATTTGCACAAGCTGCGATCCTCACTGTCGATGGGGTTGGTGAGTGGGCAACCTGTTCTTGGGGTGAAGGCAAAGACCATCACCTAGACCTCAAGGGCGAAATTCATTTTCCCCATTCCTTGGGGTTACTCTATTCGGCTTTTACGGCTTTTTTGGGCTTTGAAGTTAATGAAGGGGAATATAAAGTCATGGGCATGGCACCCTATGGTCAACCCAAATATGTAGATAAGATTTGGAAATTGATTAATCTAGCTCCTGATGGCTCATTCACCCTTGATCTGCGTTATTTTAGTTGGCAATATAGTACGACCAAAAGTTTTACTACTTTATTTATCGAAAGTTTTGGTGAACCGCGCTCACCAGAAAGTCGGTTTGTGACTACACGCACAGGACTAGCTCTCGGTGAACCACCTGCCACTGAGCAGGAGCTAGCCCGCTGTCAGTATTACGCCGATATTGCCAGCAGTATCCAACTGGTCACCGAAGAGGTCTTACTACATTTAGTAAGAGCACTCCATCAACGTACAGGATTAACTAATCTTTGTTTGGCAGGCGGCGTCGCCCTTAATTCTGTGGCTAATTATCGGTTATTGCAGGAGACCCCTTTTGAACAGATTTATATTCAACCGGCGGCGGGTGATGCGGGGGGTGCCATCGGTGCCGCGCTCTATGTCTACAACACAGTGCAGCAAAATCCACGCAACTTTGTGATGGATCATGCCTACTGGGGTAAAAGTTATGATGACATACAGATCCGGAATTTTTTGACCCGTGAGAAGATTATATTTAGTTATTTTAATAATGAAGAACAGCTCTTAGATGAAGTTACTAAAGACTTATGTTCAGATAAAGTTATTGGTTGGTTTCAAGGCAGGTTTGAATGGGGACCTAGAGCTTTAGGCAATCGGTCTATTATTGCGAGTCCGCGCTCGACAGCGATGCGTGAAATCGTCAATGTTAAAATTAAGTTTCGAGAGCCTTTTCGTCCCTTTGCACCCTCGATATTGGCAGAACGAGCAGAAGAATATTTCATTTTTCCACAGGTCAATAATTATTTGCCAGCTCGATTTATGTTGATGGTGTGTCCTGTGCGTCCCGAAAAGCAAGCGGAAGTACCCGCTATTACCCATGTTGATGGTTCTGGACGCTTACAAACCGTTGTGCAAGCCACCAATCCCCGCTACCACCGTCTGATCAGCAAATTTGCCGAAGTCACAGGAACGCCGTTAATTCTCAATACCAGCTTCAATCTACGCGGCGAACCTATCGTCACTTCACCCGCCGATGCTTATAGTACTTTTAGTCGTTCTGGCTTAGATACGTTGGTTTTAGGTAACTTTTTAGTGAGAAAATAAACTTACTTATTCTGAGCTAAAATCATCATGTTCTGGGAATACAAAACCGTCAAAATTGCAGCAGAAGGCTTTGCTTTTTTTGGTGGCGAGATTGATGAAATTGAACTCGATCATCTCTTAAATGCCCATGGCAAAGAAGGCTGGGAGCTAGTTACAGGATTTGATACCAATACTTCTCGCGGACGATCACGGTATTTAGTCTATACATTCAAGCGTAGTTTAAAATAACTTACACAAACTAACTTGTTTTCAGATTTTTATACAAGTTAGTGACTCAGGTTTATCTAAGATGAGAAGGCAGGGATAAATTTTCCCTATAATCAAAAAGGTCTCTGGTGGACGTGCAGCAATGAAAATCTTGGGACGTGTCCTATTATTGTTGCTAGTGGTTACTGTGCTTGGTGGCGGTGGGTTTTATATTTATCTCAAACGGGGTTTACCCGATGTCCGTCAAATTGAGACCTTCCGGCCTAATGGCACTATCTTGATGACAGCGCGGGACGGCACAATTATTTATGCAGGCGGTACGGGGCCTAGAGAAAAAGTTACATCAAGTCAAATTCCTAAGATTCTCAAACAAGCGCTCGTCGCTAGTGAAGACCGTCGCTTTTATGAACATAATGGCGTTGATATTATTGGTATTGGTCGGGCAATTGTCAGCAATATTCGACGCGGCGAATTTGTCGAAGGCGGTAGTACGATCACCCAACAATTAGCTCGCGTGATGTTTTTGAGTCGTGATAAGAATTTGACCCGCAAATTACAAGAAGCCGCGCTAGCCTGGAAACTAGAACATGTTTATACCAAAGAGCAAATTTTAGTATATTACCTGAATAATAGTTATTTTGGGGGCGGAGCCTATGGCGTAGCTGATGCCAGTCATATCTATTTTAATAAATCAGTGCAAGAGTTAACAACCTCTGAAGCCGCAACCCTGATTGGCCTGTTACCTGCGCCTAGTGTTTATTCACCGTTAAATAATCCACTTTTGGCACGTAAACGCCGGGATCAGGTATTGAATAAAATGGCACAAGCTGGGGTAATTTCGACAAAAACTTATCACCATCTCGTGACATTGTTACCCCGCTATCACCTTAGCCGTATTGACCGTAATGCTAATGCTTACTTCACGAGTTATGTACAAAGTGTCTTACCAACTCTGATCGACCGTGATCTTTTAGAAGCAGGTGGACTCACCATTGAAACCACCCTTGATGTGCGTGCCCAACGTCTGGCCCAACTAACCCTGCGTAATCGTCTAAAAAATTTACGTCGGGTCAGTCAAGGCGCGGTAGTAACCCTTAATCCGCATACAGGTGAAATTTTAGCTCTAGTCGGCGGAACTGATTTTGCCAAAAGTCAATTTAATCGTGCAACCCAGGCACTACGTCAACCCGGATCAGCGTTCAAAACTTTTGTTTACCTGACGGCCTTAGAAGCGGGTTATTCACCAAATCGCACCTATGTTGACCGTCCAATTGCGATCAATGGCTACCGTCCCAAAAATGCTGATGGACAATTTTTAGGTCGTCTGACCTTGATCGATGCCCTAGCCAAGTCCCGTAATCCGATTGCAGTGCAACTATTATCAGATGTCGGCATTGACCACACCATCGAAACCTGTCGGCGACTCGGACTAACAACGGCTCTAAATAATAATCTCACGCTAGCCCTGGGTTCTTCAGAAATCCAACTTTTAGAATTTACCCATGCCTATGGTGTCATTGCGAACGGCGGGGTCAAAGTGCCGACGGTCGCAGTGCAGCGTATTCGTGACCAAGCCGGGAAGATACTTTATCAAGCCGAAGCTGCGTCGCAAGTTGTCATTGATCCGCAAGTAGCTTGGACGATGACGCAGTTGCTCGAACATGTGGTGACGGATGGCACGGGCCGTTCGGCTCAAGTACGCTTTCCTGCTGCCGGGAAAACTGGCACGACGGATCAAGGGCGAGACCTATTATTTATCGGTTATACGCCGCAACTGGTCACCGGGGTCTGGCTGGGCAATGATGACGACAAACCTACGTTTTCGACTAGTGCTCTAGCGGCTCAGGTGTGGGGTCAGTATATGCGTGCCTTGGTTGGTTCAGCAACTTTAGCCTTTGTCCCGCCGCCTAATCTCAATCCCGAAAAAAGTAGTGAAGTACTCGCCGAGCCAGCTGTAGCCAGCTCTAATACTGAGCGTGCTCGCCGACCCTCTGAACCCTTCGCTGCCCAGAATTTACCACCTGAAACAGAACCCCCTATCGACACTAGTCCGCCGACACCTCCCGTTGATGTGCCTGTGGTAACGCAGGCTGACCCCCCACCGGATTAAGTCTCTGCGCCCCATAAATGGGGGACGAAGCCCAGCTAATACTTGGTTTGGATACCTAGAAAGAGCATTGACGCCCTATTTCTGAAAGTATAACTTTCCTCCAGCGTGCCTTGGCTCCCCATTTATGGGGCGGGGGGGCTTGCTCAGGGCATGGATGACGAGCTAATCAGGAGCTGTTTTTGCTAGTTGGGCAGTCCCGTAAGCAGCCTCTTGCTGCTCAGCTACAATAGGTGTTACGGGTAAATAGCGCGCACGAATCTTAGTCCAAGTCGGATTTTTGGCACCGCCGCCCGCCGTATAAATAGCGGTTATGGGCGGCGCACCTAGTGTTTGTAATAGTACATAACCCTCCGCCTCAATGCGTGCCATGCTTTCTAACAATCCATACAAAAAAGCCACGGAGTCCGTAGGACGGGGTTCTAAACAAGGCTGCAAAGTAGGGTCATGACGTGGAAAGCGTTCGCCCGGTCGCAAAAGAGGATAGTAATGCCTAGGACTAGGGGAACTCAGATCAATTTGAGAGCTGAGAGTGACTAGTTGAGCAGCAGAAAAAAACTTTTTGAGCACCGCGCCACCAGTATTAGAGGCACCGCCAACTAGCCAATGATCCCCGAGTCGATGGCTGTAGATCCCAAAGTGCCCTGCATCAATGCGCTGTTCGCTTAATAGCTTGACCACCAGGGTCGAACCCAACGAAGTCACCGCTTGACCTATTTGTTGCGCCCCACTCGCCAAAAAAGCCGCAATGCTATCGGTCGTCCCAGCGCAGACCAGACAATCAGATGGCAACTGCCATTGTCGGGCGCGGTGGGCTTGTACAAGCGCAATGGGAGTACCGGGAATCAGGACGCGCGGTAGCCGGATCTGTGTCGGCAAAGGTAAGTCTAATAACCAAGACGGATAGGCTCGAAGCGCTGGGTCATAGCCTAATTTTAGACTATTGTGTTCATCGCTTAAGCCCAATTTGCCATGCAACAGATAGCTCAGCCAATCTGCTTGATGCAAAAAAAATTGTTCATCCAGTGTCAGTCCTTGCCCACATAACCATAACAATTTAGCCAAACTAGACGTTCCACTTTGTACCAGATGATCCGCTGGTACTAAAGTTTGTTGACTAACTATTGACCCTGCCCGGGCATCGTTATAGAGCAGTACCGGGCTAGTCGGTTGGCCTTGGGCATTGCACAGGAGCACCGTTCCTGATGTCCCATTGATGGCAATACGGCGAATCTTTTGTCTGAGAGCAAGGGGGAGTTGGGTCATGACATAATTGAGCGCAGCTTGCCACACTTTAGGTTGAAGTACGGTTTGGGCGTCAAATTCGTAGCGAGCCTGGGCTTGGATCTGCCCTTGCTGATCAATAACTATGGCTCTAGCCCCGGATGTACCAAAATCTAGACCCAAAGCTAAGCTCATGCAAATACGACCGTGCGGTTGCCGTAGACTAAGACGCGATGAAGCAAATGTAATCGTACGGCTCGCGCCAATACCATCCGTTCTAAATCTTTACCTCTACGAACCAAGTCAGCAAGAGTATCGCGGTGACTAACCCGTACTACATCTTGTTCGATGATTGGCCCTGCATCCAGTTCAGGTGTGACATAGTGGGCAGTAGCGCCAATAATTTTGACACCCCGTTGATGAGCTTGGCTATAGGGTTGCGCTCCCGCAAAAGCGGGCAAAAAGGAGTGATGAATATTAATTACATGAGGGAATTGGCGGATAAAATTAGGACTTAATATTTGCATGTATTTGGCTAAGACTACTAAGTCAATCTGATAGGTTTGCAGTAATGCTAGTTGTTGGGCTTCTTGTTCATGCTTATTAGCGTTGGTGACAGCTAGATAGTGATAGGGCAATTTGAATTGGTCGGCAATCGGTTCGAGATCCGGGTGATTGCTGAGTATTAAACCAACGGTAGCGGGTAATTCTCCAGCTTGTTGCCGCCACAGTAGATCCAAGAGGCAATGGTCTTGACGGCTGACCCAGATCGCAAGACGGGGGCGACTATCAGAAAAATGGAGCTGCCAAGTGGCTTCTAGGGGTTCGGTGAGGGTTTGCAAAGCTGGACCGATCTGCTCTCGGGTCAGCTCAAAATCGGCTAGTTGCCACTCCAGGCGGGTGAGAAACAGGCCAGCCGCGAGATCGGTATGTTGATCGGCATGGATGATATTACCGCCATGGGCATAGATAAACTGGGCAAATTTGGCAACGAGTCCCCGTTGGTCGGGGCAGACGATGAGTAGGGTCGCAGTGGCGGACACGGTAAACCTATAAACTCTGTCTATGCTATCGTCTTCTGTGAAGTGATTCTACTGATCAGACTGGTTTGGCTATACGCAACTTAGGCTTGGGGCTTAGATGATGGTTTTGCTCTCTCCCCCATCAGCTACCCTAACTCCGACGGCGAATCCATGGTCGATAATACTGAGCAGTTTAGTTGGATTATGTTAATTCAATTAAAAGTATGAAGATCAATCGCACACCTTCGATGATTACCCAAAGCATAGATATTTGAGCAACAGAAATATAGCAGCAGATATAAGAGCAGTTGGCTCAGCTAAAAAACAGTGTTACCTTGAAACTGATACTGATCTTACTAGCCGATGAACACACTGACCTCAACAGAACAACAAAGTATTCAAGTGGCAGGGATTGCCCCAAATGTCTTGGCCTTGCGCGCACAGGATTGGGACAAGATCAAATTTGATATTGAGTTTTCGTTGCAACATGGCACAACCTATAATTCTTATCTCATACTTGGTGAAAAAAATGTCTTAATTGACCTACCTTCTGATAGCGGCTTTGTAGCTCAAGGCGAAGAAGTATCCGCCCACCAACAACAATACTTACAAGAACTAATCACGATTATGCAACGATTACTTGGCACTGTTCCTAACCTTGCCAATCCTTCGATCAAATTAGACTATATTGTCTTAACTCATGTCGAACCTGACTATATTACAAGTTTGGAATTATTGCGCTCAACCTATCCCGACGTTGAGATTATCTGCTCTAAGATGGGAGCCAAGTTTTTACGAGAATTAGCTACCGAAACCTTACCTATTCAAATCGTAGAAGGCGGCGACATCCTCGAACTAAGTCATGGTCATGAGGATGGTGATATTGGACGCACAGTTTTGCAATTTATCATGGCGCCCAATGCCCGTTGGCTAGATGGCATGTTTGTCTATCAACCAATTCGTAAAATACTTTATACCGGTAAAATTTTAGCCAGCCATTATTGTAGTTACAGTATTTTTGATGATGATTTAGAAGTGATCAGCGAAGATATCCAACATTATTTTAATTCGCTGCTTGCGCCCCATGCACGCCAAGTCCAAACCGCCCTCAAGCGTATCGAACCCTTAGAGATCAAAATTTATGCCCCAGATCATGGCCCACTACTGCGCTACCACCGCAAAGATATTATCAATAACTACCGTCGTTGGTGTGAAAAACAACTTGAACTCACCGAACAAGTAGCCCTAATTTACGCCTCTGCCTATGGCAGCACCACAGCCCTTGCCCAAGCGATTGCTCGGGGATTGACTAAGTCAGGCGTAGCGGTCGAAATGCTCGATATGGAACAAGTAGATGCCGTAACTTTACAGCAAGTTATCGAACGTTCGGCTGGATTTATTATCGGTTCGCCTACGATATCTGGTCATGCACCGACGCCGATCCAAACTGCCCTAGGCGTGATTTTGGCAACAGCTAAATCAACCCAATTAGCGGGGGTGTTTGGTTCTTTTGGCTGGAGTGGTGAAGCCCTAGATCTCATCGAAAGAAAACTTTTAGATGCTGGGTTTACCCTGGCTTTCCCGACAATTCGGGTCAAATTTAAGCCCACCGAAGCCACCTTGCAACTATGCAAAGAAGCCGGAACCGATTTTGCTCAAGCGATTCGTAAAGTCCGTCAACCGCGCCGTACCCGCTCGCGTGTCACGCCCACTGAGCAAGCTTTAGGACGTTTAATTGGGGGATTATATATTGTGACCACCAAGAAAGGAGATGCCACAGGTGCCATGTTAGCTTCATGGGTGTCTCAGGCCACCTTTAGTCCGCCCGGTTTGACCGTGGCTGTAGCCAAAGACCGCGCCATCGAATCACTGCTACATCGAGGCGATACGTTTATTCTCAATACCCTAGCTGAAGGTAGCCACTTGCCCCTCATGCGCCACTTTTTGCAACCTTTTGCTCCTGGTGCCGACCGTTTCCAAGGTGTTGCTACCCGCCTTGGCGAAAACGGCGCTCCCGTACTCACCACAGGGCTAGCCTATCTTGAATGCATTGTCGAAAACCGCTTAGATTGTCATGATCACTGGCTCATTTACTGCTCCGTTACCAATGGCAAAGTCCTCAATCCTACAGCCCGGACAGCGGTGCATCATCGCAAATCAGGAACCCAATACTAAAAAATTATAACTGGGGTCAAGATTATGATACTAATTGCTACTACAGGCAGCTAACTAATTAATTTGGTGGCGAATAAATTTTACTGTCAAAATTTGGATGTGCTGATAGAAGTTGCTGATGGCAAGTTGGCGGCGCAAAGTAATTACCCTATTTCCTGAGTTGTGCCAAGAGGTGCAGCAGCCAGACTTTTCTATTCACTTGGTGTTCTTTGATTTGACTATGAGAGTACGCACTGTGCACCAAGAGGGCGACACCGAAACTTGACCACGCTACGGGTTTGCTGAGTGGTTCTTTATGCAAAAAGCCGAGGATCTAAGGAACGCTGCTGCAACCTCATTCTATGAAAATGTACTTAACGGTTCGCGTTGGTTATGGGTCGAAGTTATCCCGTGGCTCTCGCCGCGCGTCATTCAGATTATGCAAGTGGCGACTACCAGCTGACGATATGACCGAGGTACGGCGGCTGATTGCAGTATGTCGCCAGCCGCTATACCGTAACGCTCGTTTAAACAAACCATACTCTTGAAAATGTAAATTTTGCTCTAATACTCTTTCCGTTTGATTAGCAGGTTTTTGTTCTGGGCCACCAGTGGTAGAACAAGTATCTCTTGAGCAACTCGGTCTGCTTTGATAAACTACGACATCGTTGCTCTAATCGCTCTTCCACTTCTTCAATCGT
>JBBRQP010000045.1:0-25057 GCA_038226175.1 Gloeobacterales cyanobacterium | reverse complement strand
GTGACGATTGAAGAAGTGGAAGAGCGATTAGAGCAACGATGTCGTAGTTTATCAAAGCAGACCGAGTTGCTCAAGAGATACTTGTTCTACCACTGGTGGCCCAGAACAAAAACCTGCTAATCAAACGGAAAGAGTATTAGTGCTGGGCAGACTGTTTTAGATATTGGAACAGGAACCGGTCACCTTGCGATCGCAGCAGCTCAAGTCGTTGGAGATCAGGGGCAGATTATTGGAATAGATATTTCTGCTAAAATGCTGAAGCAAGCGCAAAGCAAAGTTGATGCATTAGAACTCAATAACGTGAAGTTTCAACTTGCAGATGCTGAGGCTCTCGATTATCCAATTCATCATTTTGACCATGTTTTGTCTGCAAATACATTTCCCTGGATAGAAGATAAAGAATCTGCATTACGTCTATGGCATCAATTTCTCAAACCTAGTGGCCGAATTAGTATTCATACTCCTGCTGATACAGCGTATATTGGCGCTGTTGTCCTGCGAAGAGTATTTGCAAAATACGGCATTTCGTTAGAACCTAGCAATCGCATCGGATCAGTTGAGCAGTGTCAAAATTTGTTTATCAATAGTGGTTTTGAGGCAGTTGAAGTCAAAATAGAGCAGCACGGCAGCTATACGAATTTAGATAGAGCAAAAGCAACCTGGGAAAGAGTCGTTGTACATCCTTCATCTATCTCTCTAAAAGTATCTGGTAATGGGTTATCGCAACTTTCATCAGCACAGTTGGCGCAAGCCAAAGCTGAATTTGACGCAGAACTAGAAGCCCTTCAAACTAAGCAGGGAATCTGGGATGATCTGACTACTTTACATATACTAGGTCGTAAGCCTGAAAAGAGAAGTTTGTAACGACTTCATCCGAAAGACTCAAGCAAAGAGCTATCGGTATAGAAAAGAAATTATTGATGCGATAAATCGTAATACTAGTGGCTTGCCATAGGCTGTCTGCCGCCAAGCAACCTTACTGTTTTGGGGCAGTAGCAATAATCTATCCAATGTTGTGAGGACTTATACAAGCTACCAACATCATCCGAATCAGCGTTGAAAAGCCAGAAAAATTTGGCTTAGGGTGTAGCTAGCGGTGGACGGCGAGCTAACGAAGCCTGTTCATAGGCGTAGGCAAACTGAATCAGTCGCGGTTCGTGGAAGGCTTGACCCAAAAAAGATATCCCAATCGGTTGTCCGCCTTTGGTATAACCTGCTGGCACAATCACGGTCGGATAACCCGCCTGTGCGCCCACGTCCGAACCATAATCACGGGGAAATAGCAGGGCATCTAGGTTGTACTTAGTGACTGTTGCATCAACGCCCTCAACTTTAGCTAGTTGGAATTCTTCTTGGAGAGCTTGTTGATAATCAGCCGTCGTAATCGGTGTACCATCTTGTAGCTCTTGGACTTGGCTATCAATTAGTAGTGCTTGACCATATTTTAGGGCTACTGCGCGATTACGACGGTTAGCTCTGATAATCTCAGCTAGATCGCTCGCCGCAGAGGTCGCACCAACGGTTGCTAGATAGCTATTGAGGTCACGTTTGAAATCGTAGGTTAAGACAATACTCTCGGCATTACTAGTTAGAAGTTGCGCAGTTGTCGCAATGGGAGCCGGGTCAATAATAATCGCGCCCTGATTACGCAAAACAGCCAGGGCACGGTCAATAATCGCCTGTTGCTCAGCGGGTAAAAACTTGTAATATTCACGGGGAATGCCGATACGTGCGCCCTTGAGCCCGTCAGTCTTGAGAAATGCCCGATAGTCCGGTGGGATTTGACCTAGACTGGTTGCCGTGACCGGATCTGCCGGGTCGTAGCCTGCCATAACATTGAGCAAGGCCGCCGCATCGGCTACAGTGCGGGTCATCGGCCCTGCTACGTCTTGATTATGCGAGATTGGAATAATGCCAGTGCGACTAACTAAACCCACCGTAGTTTTGATACCTACGAGAGAATTGGCGTTAGAAGGACACAAAATCGAGCCGGAGGTTTCAGTCCCAATGGCGATTGTGGTCAGATTAGCGGCGGTGGCGGCTCCCGATCCAGCACTCGAACCACAGGGGGTCAGGGCTGGCAGACCTTTATTATTTAGTGTGGGGTTATAGGGATTGAGCGTTTGTCCGCCCTGGGAACTATAGCCCGAGGGCATGTTGTAGGACATAAAGTTTGCGAATTCGGTGAGATTTGTTTTACCCAAAATAATCGCACCAGCACGACGTAGTTTTTGTACGATAAATGCATCATTTTCTGGCACAGAGCCTGCTAATACAATCGAACCAGCCGTGGTATCCATACGGTCATGGGTGGCAATATTGCCTTTGATCAAAATCGGGATGCCATGTAGAGGACCACGCACCTTGCCAGCTTGTCGCTCGCGGTCTAGCTCATCGGCGATAGCCAGCGCATCAGGATTACGTTCGAGCACAGCATTGATGAGTGGATCATAGAGAGCAATGCGGTCAAGATAGGCTTGGACTAATTGGCGTGCAGTCAGGGTTCCTGCGGTCTCAGCCTCTTGCAGTTCCGCTACCGTAGCCTCAGGAAGTCGCGTGGCAGGAGATTGGGCTTGGACAGAACGGCTGTGGGTAATTGCCCAGCTACCACTACCCAAGACCACCAACATCATCAAACTTGCTAAATATTTGCGCCCTTGATCCTGCATCGTTTCCTGCTAACCAGTCTGCGTACAGGTTAGCCTACGACGTTAGAAAATGCCAAACCAAGCGTTCGCAATCTTAAAATAAAATCGCAGCGCCCACCGCTTGTTCCAAATCTGCCCAGGCATTTTGGTAGGTCACAATGGCATCAAGATAACTACTACGAATTTGCTGATCAGCCTGTTGCGCCAAAATCACATTACTGAGTCCAGTTTTGCCTACTTCATAACTCCGGCGAGCGAGACGCAAAACCTCAGCAGATTCGGGTAATAAGCGGCTTTGGTAACGGCGGATGGTCTCTTGGGCAGCACTCAAATCTTGATAGGCTGTCTGGACATCAGCGTTGATCTGCGTTTGTAAGGCGGTAGTTTGGAGGGTGCTTTGGGCGAGGGTGGCTTTAGCACGAGCAATTTCGCCATCTTGATTATAAAAAATCGGAATTGTGACATTAAACCCTGTCAAAAGCCCAAAAACAATCGGGTCACCATTACTACCAGCTGAGAAAGTAAAACCACCGAGTAACTGAATGTCAGGGATGCGCAAACTCTCAGATAAGCGCAATTCGTTACGAGCAATCTCTGCTTGTTGGGTTGTAGCCCGTAGGTCAAACCGCTCTTGGCTAGCGCGACTGAGCAGCTCAGGTAGGTCGGGTAGAGGACTATCTGGGCGTGGAATTAGTTCGGTTTTTGTGACGGATAGATTAAAAATACCCTGGTCACGGGTGATCGTATTACGACTCGGCGCATTGCCCAAAAGTGTATTGAGCTGAACGCGAGCCCGTTTGATGCGGTTTTGGGCTTCGATACGGAGAGTCTCAGTTTGGGTGCGGCTGAGCTGGGCTTGCAAAAGATCGGCTTCGGCAACGGCACCCGCCTGAAAGCGTTTGCGCACCACTTGCACTAAGCGATCAAGTAGATTAATCTGTTGTTCGAGATTATCCGCAAAGGCTGCCGCCGTCACCAGTTCGGCATAGGAGCGACGCACCTGCACCCGAATTGCCCGACGCAGACCATTGAGTTCGAGACCCGTCAATTGCAACTGACTCTGAGCCAGCGTAAGGCGGGCATCGCGTTTACCACCCAGCTCAATCACCTGTGTCGCTGCCACCTGTTGCAAATTACTAAATAGTGCATAGGCATCAAATAACCCATAGGTGACCCCGAAGACGGGATTGGGTGTCGCCCCAGCAATCGTAATTTCTGCGACACTCACATCTAGCCCGCGCCGCGCCGCCCGTAGTTGCGGATTAGCCTCCTCTGCGCGCTGAAATGCCTCACTCAGACTAAGGTCAAATTGCTCAGGCGGTAGAGTTTGGGCAGGTGTTGCCAGACACAGGCTCAGCAAAAGCCCACTGATGGCAAGGCTACGCCCGAGCTGCGGTAAGGGTTGGTTAGACAAGCGTCGGGAAAATTTGAACATGAGTCGTTTAAGGATCATTATTGGCTGGCGAGTTGGAGGGCTTGGCCTTGGAGTTGTAGACTGCCTTGGACAACGACGGCTTCACCGGGCTGCAGTCCAGATATCACTTCGGTATAGGCATCAAGGGTACGTCCGAGCCGTAATCTACGCTCTTGATAGGTGTGATCGGCTGAGGGAACATAGGCGACGTAGGTTTCTCCACTTTTTTGGACAGCCCCTGATGGCACGGCAAGGACTGTGAGCGATCCGGCTTGGAGGGTGAGTCGGGCAAACATCTGAGGCCGTAATCGTCCTTGGGGATTGGCTACCGTTGCCCGAACTGGTAGGGTACGGGTTGCCGCCTCTAGACTCGGTGCTACATAATCTAAGCGTCCAGTAAAAATCTGCCCAGGATAACTATCGACCCTCACTGCTACGGCTAAGCCCGGTCGGACGAGGGCAATATTTTGTTCAAAAACCTGGGCGACCACCCAAACCTGACTGAGGTCTGCCAAGGTAAAGAGGGGTTTGGTGTTATCGATTAGTTCACCAGGATTGATATTACGCGCCGTCACGATACCTGAACGTGGTGCTCGCACTGGGATCAGATTGGCTACCCGACGTTCGCGCAGTACCCGTTGCGCTTCACCGCTGGGTAATCCCAATAGGCGTAAGCGTTCTGCCGCTGTGGTGAGTAGGGCTTGGCGTTTTGCTTGCAAACTCTGGAGACTGGCTTGGGCTTTTTGGTATTCACCACGAGCGGCTTCGAGGTCGGCTTTGGCACCAACTTTTTCTTGAAAAAGCTGCTGTTCACGGAGGAAACTACCCCGACTGAGGGTAACTTGAACTTGCGCCTGTGCCCGGTCAGCTTCGAGATCCATTCCTCGTTGGAGTAAATCAGATTCGAGTTGCGCCGCTTCATCACTGCGTAATTTGGCGAGTAGCTGCCCGGTTTGTACCCGCGTTCCTAGGCTTACCAAGACTTGCTCAACGCGCCCAGTGACCGGGGCGGTCACCTCGGTCATGCGGTCAGCAGCTATTTGTACCTGTCCACTGGTTTGCACCTGGAGGCTCAGCGGACGACGGGTAACGAGAGCCGTGGTCAGGTGCATTTGATTAACTTGCTCTGGGCTGAGACGCAACTGTAAGGGAGTTTTGGGCGCTTGGGTCGTAGTAACCACCGCTGCCGGGGTAAGTTGGGGAGTGGTACTCGGTGAGCAAGCGGTCAATAAAAGCAGTAACCCAGCCGTTCCCATGACTAAGTGTTGGTCATGTCTCAAAATTTGCCGTAACATTACACTTCTACCTCTTGTAGTTGACGCAGTGCTTCGACTTCAGCCTCCGGTAGCGGTGGCGTGAAGCGTTGGTAGAGCGCGGGTAACACACACAGTGTCAGCACCGTTGCCGAGATCAGGCCACCGATAATCACAATCGCAAAGGGCTTTTGGGTCTGCGCACCGATTTCGTTGGAGAGTGCCGCTGGCAGAAGTCCCAGCATCGCCACAGTTGCGGTCATCAAAACTGGACGCATCCGGGCTAAGGCACCTTTATACACCGCTTCTTCGAGGGTCAAACCTGCCTGTTGTAATTGCTTGATATAGGAAACAAGTAAAATACCATTTTGGACAGCAACACCAAACAGGGCAATAAAGCCAACACCAGCGGCAATCGAAAAATAAGTACCCGTCACATACAGCGCGAGAATACCACCCACTGTGGCAAGAGGTACCACCGCAAAGACCAGTAAAGCTGCCCGCCACGAGCCAAACGCGCCATACAGTAGACCTAAAATCACCACAATTGTCAGCGGTAAAACCAGCAATAACTGGGTCACAGCCTCCTGTTGGCGTTCAAATTCACCACTCCAGATCACGCGATAACCGGGCGGCAATACCACCTGTTTGGCAATTTTGGCTTGGGCGGCGGCGACGGCTGAGGCCAAATCTCGTCCCCGGACATTGGCGCGAATAGTCGCTAAGCGCGTCCCTCCTTCGCGCCAAATCTGCGTCGCACCGTTGACTTCCTGGAGGCATGCCACCTGAGAGAGCGGAACTTTGGCTCCATTCGGCGTATCCACCAAAACCTGAGCCAGAGCCGTTTGGGTCGCCCGGTAAGATTGGTCTAGGCGCACGGTCAGGTCAAAGCGACGTTCTCCTTGCAAAATTTCGGTCGCAACTTTACCTGCGATAGCGGTCTCGACCAGGTCTCGCAGGTCACCGACATTGAGGCCATAGCGCGCCGCCTGAGCACGGTCAATGGTGATCGTGTATTGGGGTTGGCCAAGTACTGGGTCAATAATCACATCGACAATACCGGGGGTTTGCTTCATGAGGCGTCCTACCTGCTGACCGAGCTTCTCAAGGGTCGCTAAGTCAGAACCCGCTACTTTGGCTACCAGCGATCCCTGCACCCCCGACAGGGCTTCGTCGAGCATCATTTGGATATATTGGCTGAAATAGTAATCAACGCCCGGAACTTGTTTGAGGTCTTTTTGCATCTGAGCAATTAGGGCTTCTTTTTGGTGATGAAACTCCGGTCGCCACTCAGCACTGGGCTTGAGATCGAGATAATATTCCTGGTCAGCAAAACGCATCGGGTCGGTGCCATCATCGGGGCCGCCAGATTGGGAAAGTACCTGTTTCACTTCGGGATAAGCTCCCAAGATCGAACGCACTTGACGGGCAACTTTGACCGAATCGGTCAGGGTTACACTACCGGGCTTGATGGTCGTGCGCATCCAGATATTACCTTCATCTAAGTGCGGTAAAAATTCACTACCCAGCTGCGTAAAGAGCAAAATTGCCCCCACAAAAGCTGCTCCGGCTCCCGCACTAATCAGACCCGGATGTAAAATCGACCAACCCAAAAGCGGACGATACCCCTGACGTAGCCAGCCGATCAAAGGACTCTCATGATTTGGATTCGAGGAAGTTTTGACCAGAAAAAATGAACATAACACTGGAATCAAAGTCAGGGCGACTACCGCTGATCCGGCTAGAGCCAGCACCATGGTTAGCGCGAGTGGACGAAATAATTTTCCTTCCACGCCACCAAATGTAAAGATTGGCAAGAAGGTAAGGATAATCACCGCCACCCCAAATACCAGCGGTCGGGCCATCTCTTGGGCAGCGGTTTCGATAACTTGGCGGCGTTGAGCCCTAGTCAAATCAGGGTCAGCTTGACCGAGACGACGCACGATATTTTCGGTCATGACCACTGCGCCGTCTACCAAGATGCCAAAATCTAACGCCCCGAGACTCAATAAATTAGCCGGAACACCCAATAAATTGAGCCCAATAAATGCTGTCAAAATTGCCACTGGGATCACACAGGCCGTAATTAAAGCTGCCCGTACATCAAACAGAAACAGTCCTAAGACCAAGGTGACTAAGGCAATGCCCACCGCAACATTTTGTCCGACCGTGCGTAGGGTGTGGTTAACCAAGTCCGCACGATCATAGAGCGGAACGAGTTTGACACCCTGGGGTAAATTTTGCTGGATCTCTGGCAACTTGGCATAGAGCCGCTCGAGTACCCGCGTCGGATTTTCACCGGAGCGCATCCAGACAATGCCTTCGATCACATCTTCTGCTTTATCTAGCCCCACTTGTCCCCGGCGGACTTTGGGCACAATGGTGACACTGGCGATATCTTGGACTTTGACCGCTAGACCATCACTGGGTGTGGCAATTACGACCGAGCCGATGTCGTCGGTATCCGTCAAGAGACCTAGCTCTCGGACAATAAATGCTTGACCATTTTTTTCAATGAAACCGCCACCAGAGGTAAAGTTAGCTTGACTCAGCGCATCAAATACGGCCCGCAAGGTCAGATTGTGCGCGCGCAAACCTTCGGGATCAACATTGACCTGATAGGTCTTGGTCGGCCCACCCTGACTAATTACAGCAATAACACCGGGTATTTGCCGAAAGGCTTTTTCTAATTCCCATTGCTGAATTGCCCGTAAACCCATCGGTGAGTAATAGTCACTCTGAAGGGTATAACGATAGACTTCTCGGACCGAGGCACCCGCATCGGCATCAAGACCAGGTTCGGCATCTGCGGGCAAATCGGCATCATTGATGCGTTCTAAAACTTGCTGACGCGCCAAAGTTGTCGGTGTACCATCCCGAAAAGTCATGGTAATAATTGAAAGACCATAGAGCGAAATCGAGCGCAGGGCGGTTTGATTAGGAATACCATTGAGTTCTTTTTCGAGGGGAATGGTGACAGCGCGTTCTACTTCTTCGGTGCCTTTACCGGGATAGAGGGTGATCACCCGTACCAAAGGATCGGCTAATTCTGGATAAGCCTCAAGGGGCAAAAACCGCCACGCTACCCCGCCTGCGACCAATAACACGGTCGTCAGAGCCAGCGTCAAGCCACGGTTTTTGAGGGCTAAGGTAATAGTGGATTGGAGCCAAGTCATAAAACACCTACTTTGGTCAAGACAAAATAGCCCGCTTGGGTTTGGTTAGCCTGAGGGTGTCAAGAGTAAAAAGCCGGGTACTGCAAAAAATGCCCTTCAGCTATACACCTTAACAGACTTCGCAGGATAGTGAAACAATTATGAAAACGATTTAGGTGTTTTATGGTGTTGTCTGCCGCAAAGCCTCATATAAGACAATTCCCACACTTACAGCCAGATTAAGACTGCGCACAGCTCCGGGCATCGGGATAATCAAACTGGGATGAGCTTGACGCAAAGCTAGGGGTAAACCTTGACTCTCAGAACCGAAAATCAAGCTATCTTCAGGTTCAAATCTAAAATCCCAGAGACTGGTTTCGGCATGAGCACTCAGGGTGATTAACCGTCCCGGTGGACGTTGGGTTAAAAAAGTTTCCCAATCAGCATGACGGCTGAGGGTGACATGAGGCCAGTAGTCGAGTCCCGCCCGTTTGAGTTTGCGGTCATCTAGTTGAAATCCGAGCGGTTCAATGAGGTGTAGGCCAATGCCCGTCGCGGCACAGGTACGGGCAATATTACCCGTATTGCCGGCAATTTCTGGTTGGTAAAGAACGATGTACATTAAGTTAGAAATCTGAGGCCGTACTAGAGTATCATAGGTTGCAAAACTAGTTGGGCGGGCAGATGGCGATTAGTGTGGCAATCAATGGCTTTGGGCGGATTGGAAGAAACTTCTTACGGTGCTGGCTAGGTCGGACAAACTCAAATCTTAATGTGGTGGCAGTCAATGACACCTCAGACCCCAAAACCAACGCGCACCTACTACGCTATGACTCGATGCTCGGCCCATTGAATGCCGATATCAGCCATGACCAAAATTCTATTACCGTCAATGGCCATATCCTCAAATGCTACTCTGACCGTGACCCTCTGAAATTGCCTTGGAAAGAGTTGGGTGTTGACCTTGTCATCGAAGCAACCGGTGTTTTTATCAGCCGTGATGGTGCTGGTAAGCATCAACAGGCCGGAGCCAAAAAAGTCTTGATTACCGCTCCTGGTAAGGGTTCTGATATTGGAACTTTTGTGATGGGTGTCAATGATGAGCAGTATGATGACGCGACTCATGACATTATTTCTAATGCTTCTTGTACCACCAACTGTCTAGCTCCTGTGGCTAAAGTCCTCCATGAAGCCTTCGGCATTGTCCGGGGTTCGATGACAACTATTCACTCTTACACGGGCGATCAGCGCTTGCTTGATTCGAGCCATCGCGACTTGCGTCGGGCACGAGCCGCTGCCTTGAGTATTGTTCCGACCTCGACGGGCGCGGCTAAAGCGGTAAGCCTAGTCTTGCCTGCTCTTAAAGGCAAACTTGATGGTTTGGCGTTCCGTGTGCCGACACCGAATGTTTCTGTAGTTGATTTGGTGGTTGAAGTCCAACATCCGACTAGCGTTGAAGTAGTTAACCAAACCCTGCGTGATGCAGCAGCAGGCCCGATGAAAGGGATTCTTGAAGTCTCTGACCTGCCATTGGTTTCGATTGATTACCGCTCTAACGATGCCTCTTCGATTGTGGATTCGGAGCTGACCATGGTCATGCAAGATAACTTAATTAAAGTGATCTCCTGGTACGACAACGAATGGGGTTACTCCCAACGGGTTGTTGATTTGGCTGAGCTGGTCGCCAGTAAATGGGCTCATTAGTTCTCTATAACCAATAGTAAAAAAGGCTCTCTGTTGAAGTAACAGAGAGCCTTTTTATTCAGAACTAAACTAATCAACTAGTTCAATGACTGCCATAGGTGCGGCATCACCACGCCGAGGCATAGTACGAATGATGCGCGTATAGCCACCATTACGGTTGCCATAACGCTCGGTCACCGCCGCAAATAAGCCTTTGGTTACAGCTTGGTCATAGACATAACCTTCTACCTGACGACGGGCATTGAGTGACCCATCTTTAGCTAGGGTGATGATATGTTCTACTTCTGAGCGTAAGGCTTTGGCTTTGACGAGCGTGGTTGTGATCCGTCCGTAGGTCAACAGATGGGTCGTCAAGCTGCGCATAAGGGCTTTACGTTGATCGGCGGGACGGCCTAGGTGATTGATACGACGGCGGTGTCTCATGGCTAATTCCTCAGGAGTTACGAGATGGACGTTCTTTAGGCAGAGTCAGACCCAATTTATCTTTGAGCGCGTCAATGACTTCTTCAGCAGACTTTTGACCGAAGTTTTTGATCTCAAGTAAGTCTTCTTCTGTAAATTGCAACAGGTCAGCCACATAGTTGATCTGGGCTCGTTTTAGACAGTTATAAGCGCGTACTGAGAGATGCAGTTCTTCGATAGTGACTTGAGAAGTCTTGTCTTGAGCTGGTTTGCTCTGCTCAATTAACGTCTCGAAGGTAATATCCTGCAAAGGTTTCAGGTGATCAACCAAGATCCGTGCCGCTTGGGATAAGGCTTCTTGGGGCGTCAATGAACCATTAGTCCAGATCTCAAGGGTCAAGCGGTCTTGGTTAGGAAGATCGCCAACTTGTGAGTCTTCGACAGTGTAGTTAACCCGGCGGACGGGCATAAATACGGCATCAATTGCCAAATAATCAACAGAAATATTCTCGCCAGTGGCACTGTGGTCTACAGGGCGATAGCCTTTGCCGCGTTCGATCTGAAATTCCATCTCTAACATGGAATTATCAGAAAGATGGGCAATTGGATGATAAGGATTAACAACTTCCACTTCAGAAGGTAAGTCCAAGTCCCCGGCAGTAACGATTTTAGAACCGCTCACCTGTAGGCGTCCAACCTGCAAATCACTGGTATAGCTACGCAAAACTAGCTCTTTCATGTTGAGCAAAATGTCTAAAACATCTTCGCGTATGCCCGGTAGGGTAGCAAATTCATGATTGACCCCGGTAATACGCACGGCTGTCACCGCCGAACCTTCTAAATTAGCGAGCAATACCCGGCGCAAGGCATTACCTAGGGTCGTCGCTTGACCCCGTTCTAGCGGTTCTAGGACAAAACGCCCGTATTTAGTCGCATCTCTCTCAGCCCGTGAATCAACACATTCAATCGTGTACATGCTCCCTCCCTAGGATGCCATTCTATTAACGAGAATAGAACTCAACAATCAATAACTCTTGGACGGGGGTATCGATATCTTCCCGTTCCGGTAAGCCCACCATCGTTCCTTGTAAAGTGGCACGATCAGAGAGCAACCACTTGGGTGCAGGCGGATTATTTACCGTCTCCAAGTTGGTCAATACAAACTCCCTTGCACCTTCTAGGACGGTCACCACGTCACCTAGTTTGATGCGATAGCTCGGAATGGTAACTTTATGACCATTGACGGCAAAGTGACCATGGTTAACCCACTGGCGCGCTTGCTGCCGTGAAAGAGCAAAACCCATCCGAAAAACCGCATTATCGAGGCGGCGTTCCAAAAATTGTAAAAAGGTCGCTCCGGTGTTGCCTTTAGTCGTAGTTGCATTGCCGAAGGTGCGCCGGAATTGTTTCTCGGTCAGACCGTAGCTCCAGCGCGCTTTTTGCTTTTCTTTGAGTCGAATAGCGTATTCACTCGATTTGATGCGCCCTTGACCACTCTGACCGGGGCGATAGCTGCGTTTTTCAAAGGAGCATTTGGGCGAGGTGCAGCGTGTGCCCTTAAGGAAGAGCTTGACTCCGGCTGCACGGCAAAGTTTACAACGAGGACCTGTGTAACGTGACATGGTAATGGCCTAACTTTATACGCGACGACGTTTAGGAGGACGGACACCATTGTGGGGAATGGGGGTTACGTCCCGAATCAGAGTGATCTCAAGACCTGAAGACTGGAGCGCCCGAATAGCGGTTTCCCGTCCGGCACCTGGGCCACTGACTAAGACTTCTAATTGGCGCATACCGCACTCAGAGGCGCGGCGTGCAACAGACTCAGCGGCTTGCTGTGCCGCAAAGGGCGTGCCTTTTTTGGCGCCTTTGAAGCCACTAGAACCCGCTGAAGCCCAAGCAATTACGCCACCTTGACTATCGGCCACGGTGACAATGGTGTTATTAAAAGTGGATTGAATGTAGGCCACGCCATTGGGGACGTTACGCTTAACTTTTTTCTTGCCTTTGTTAGAAGGTTGCGCCATGGGTAATTACTTCTTCGCTGCAGGTTTTTTCTTGCCCGCGACCGTGCGCCGGCTAGTGCCGCGCCGTGTACGAGCATTGGTTTTGGTACGTTGTCCGCGCACAGGCAGACCCACACGATGACGACGACCACGTAAGCTGCCGATATCCATCAGCCGCTTGATATTCATGCCCTCCATCCGGCGGAGGTCGCTCTCAAGGGTGTAGACCTCCATGGCCTCCCTCAGAGCTTTGACTTGGAGCTCACTGAGACTGCGTACCCGGATGTCCGGATCAATCCCTGTGTTCACCAAGATTTCTTGAGAACGGGTTAGCCCCACACCATAAATGTAGGTTAGGGCAATTTCAACACGTTTTTCGCGGGGCAGATCTACTCCGGCAATCCGAGCCATGAATACTCCTCAACTGTGAACTAGCAGAACAGGCATGACTTTTAGGTTTAACCCTGACGCTGCTTATGCTTTGCATTTTGACAAATAACCATGACTCGCCCTTTACGACGAATCACACGACATTTTTCACACATGGTCTTGACCGAAGAACGCACTTTCATGGAAATTTCGATACAAAGCAGCGAATATCCATACTATGATATCCTCGCGACGGAGTCAAGACTTTCAAGATATCTAGCGCACCTGATTTTTATGAGGCGGCAAATTGAATGCGCAAATAATCATCTTCCATTTTGGCACCGACCGGGTTGAGCGCAGCGAGAGATTGGGGTAAAACCATATTACGGCGGTGATTACCAACCCGAATATTGAGTTCATCACCGGATTTCGCCAGTTGAATTTCGCTCTTGGGAATACCGGGCAGATAGAGGTCTAGACGATAACCCCCAGCTTCGGCAGTAACTTGGACAGTTTTTTCTTGGTATAGGACTTTTGAGGGGTCTGTATCGCCACAGAGGTCTTGCTTGAGGCGCTCGAGGGCAGCGAAACCGACAAGTTCTTCGCGGTAAAGGGGAATTTCGATCACCGGCAGCGGTTGGAAGTTTTCATGAATCGCCTGACGGTACTTCTGCTGAGCAATTTTCCAGCCCTCAAAATAAGGGTCGCTGACATGATCAGGAATGATGCGATTGGCAATGACCAGATCGGTCGCCACACCATACAAGCTCAGATAAGCATGAGCGCGCAGGGTTTCTTTGAGCACCATTTTTTCGGGATTGGTGACTAGGCGCACCGAAGTCGCAATGTTGTTGGTGAGCACTTTTTCGAGAGCTTCGATCTGTTCATAAAATTCGTAGGGTGCATCCATAACTTCTTTGTTGGGCAATGAAAACCCAGCAAGCGGGCGAAAAAATGGCTCGACTAATGGACGCAAAGCCAGTGATATGCCCTGCAATGGTTTGTAAAATCGGCGCATATACCAACCCGCCACCTCAGGCAAGCTCAGCAACCGCAAAGCTGTTCCTGTCGGAGCCGAGTCAATAATCAGCACATCAAAGTCTTGTTCATCATAGTGACGTTTGACTCTGACTAAAGAAAAAATCTCGTCCATTCCTGGCAAGACGGCGAGCTCTTCAGCCTGAATACCATCAAGACCTTGGGCTTGCAAAACATGGGTAATATATTTTTTTACAGCACCCCAGTTGCCTTCTAGTTCTCTGAGAGCATCAAGTTCGGCTGCCCAAAAGTTTTCTGCCAGTTTTTTGGGTTCGTGGGTGAGAGGAATATCGACACTATCGGCTAGAGAGTGCGCCGGGTCTGTAGAGAGCACGAGCGTCCGATAGCCCAACTCAGCACAGCGTAAGCCCGTGGCTGCTGCCATCGAAGTTTTGCCGACCCCGCCTTTGCCCGTCAACATGATGATGCGTAAGCTCATAGTCATTCCCACTGCGTCTCTATCTCAATAGTAAGAGCATCTTCGGGGAATGGAACAAGGGCTTATCAGGCGGCTAAGCCTGCATAATAGGCCAGTAAGCTCACTGCTAACCCCAAAAAAGTCATAATCCACCGTACCATTCATAACCTTGGTCTTCCCAGTAACCGACTGCTTCGGGCATCTTACTAAGCAGCATGATTTCTTGGACATACTTAATATTTTTGTAGCCTAGCTTAGTGGGAGAGCCCAAGCGCAAGGGCGCACCGCGTTGCGCCACAATTGGCATTTGATTGTGTTCGTAGACCAGCAGCGTCTGCGGATGGACACAAGAGGCTAGATCCCAGGTTTCATAATAGCCATAGAGTTCGCCAGCACTATTACGAAAGCCTTCGAGAGAACGGAAAAATACATAGCGCGCCTCGGCAGTAGGTTCTACTAATTTGAGTAATTCCACCATCGGTAGGCCGCCCCATTGCACAATTTTTGACCAACCTTCAACACAGGTTTGATGCACAACTTGCGAACGATAGGGGAGTTTCTTGATTTCGGCGATGCTCAGTGAGAGAGGCTTTTTGACCAAGCCACCCACAGTAAGCCGGTAGGCAGCCAAATCAGGCTCAGGCACTTCGTCTTCGTAGGTGTTACCGTGAACCGTGTTAACTTCAATGGCTTCTGGTTTGAACTCAGGAGCAAGCCGCTGGGTACTAAACAGTAATTGTTCAAAACTAACATTGAGTGGGTCAGAAAGTTGCTTGAGTTTCTCGTCAATCGTGCCTTGGATCTCCCCAGAGCCACAGGCAGAGAGCAGTAATCCTAAACTACTCAACTTGACAAAATTACGCCGTGATTGCACCATGATCTCCCTACGCAAACATCGAACGAACCAAGCGCCATTCACCTACTTTGAGAGCCAATGAAGAGTGCACAATCATCATCAACAAAACGGTCGGAATCGTGATGAAATGCACGGTTCTCAAGGCTTCCCAGCTGCCAAACAAAGCTAGAATCCAACCAAATTGAATTGGTTTCCACATCCCCAAGCCCGTCAGCAAAGCTAGCAATAAAACTGGAATAAAGGCCGTATACACCAGACGATGAAAGGCATAGTTTTTGCGTTTGGGGTTGCTACCTTCGCGTAAAACTTTGACATCAGAACTGCCGATATAGCGATTTTTCCAGCGTTGGGTCGTAAAAATATATATTCCATACCAGAGTAAGTTGAGACCAAAAAACCACATAAAAAAGAAATGCCAATGCCGCCCGCCCGCTAGTCCTACCCCGAGCGTAATAGGCACCGGAAAATGGAACCCTTCACCAAAAACAGGACTCGCATTATAAATGCGCATCCCGCTGCCCATCATCGCAAATAGGCTAATGAGATTAACCCAGTGAAAAACCTTGGCCGCGAGTTCTTGTTTGGGAATCGGAGGCTTCTTACGCGCAGCCGTGGTCATCGACGCTTCCTCAGGTAATGGGTTTAATGTACTGCATTGCTCACTGATATGGGAGGCTTAGGGGCTGTGCGCTGGAACGACTAGAATAACTACGGATGGCAACGCGGATCGGATGGCATTGCTCAATAGGACTGCAAAGGCACCTATTTAAAGGCAATTGAAAGTCCATTCTTAAGGTTACTGCGTCCACGGTAACGGAATGTTAGGATAACCCCCAAGTATTCTGTGCGAATTTTCCCATGACCCAAACTTTTCGTGCGCCCCGCTGGCCATATTTTGTGATTGCGTTTTTATTGTTAACGCCAGTGTTGATTATTGGCGGGCTTATCTATTTTCTTGCTCCCTCAGAGCCCAAAATTAGTGATGGTTCAGTATTGGAGCTTGATCTGAGCGGTGAATTACCCGAAGCGGCAAGCCCGGTCTCATTTCCTCAGAGTTTGCTAAGTCGTAGTTCGGAGCTGACCTTGCGTGATCAGATCGATAATCTAGCCAAAGCCGCTGCTGATAAGCGTATTAAAGGGGTGTTGGTGCGTTTAGATGACTATGAAGGCGGCTGGGCAAAAACCGAAGAACTACGCGATGCCCTCAGCAAATTTAAAAGTTCGGGTAAATTTACGGTAGGGTTTGCTGAAGCCGTCAGTGAGCGAGATTACTATCTGGCTCTAAAACTAGATGAAGTGTATCTGGTGCCCACTGGACGCTTTGAGATGAATGGCTTTGTCACCGAAACCCAACACTGGCCTGGATTACTTGAGAAATTAGGCATTGGTGTCCAGTACTTTGCCTATGGTAAATACAAATCTCAATCGGGTCAGAGTTTTGGTCTCAAAGCCTATACAGCGCCTGTCAAAGAAATGATTAACCATAATTTGGATGTCACCTACAATTCTTTTATCAATGCCGTTGCTGACAAACAAAAGATTACCCCACTCGAAGTAACCAATTTAATCAATACTTCACGTCCTTCTGCTGAGTGGGCTTTGGCTAATAAGTTAATCACAGGCATCAAATACCGCGACGAAGTAGACAGCTTACTAAAGCAAAAACTCCAGATCAAGGAAGACGACGAACTACCTGTAGTAAGCAGTAATGACTACCAAAAAGTCTCTCTAGATAGCCTAGGACTCAACAAAGGTAGTGACAGAATTGGGGTGCTCTACGCCAATGGCATTATTGTCTCTGGTCAAGGTGGTGACACTAGCCCTCTCAATGGTGGTCCGAGCCAAGGCTCCCAGCCCTTGATTGATGCTTTGCGCAAAGCCGGTGACGACGACAGTATCAAGGCTGTGATCTTCCGGGTTGATTCTCCTGGTGGTGCGGGTCTAGGCTGTGACTTGGTACGCCGCGAGGTCGCAAAGCTGAAAGTAAAAAAACCAGTGATCGTTTCGATGTCAGACTACGCTGCGAGCGGTGGTTATTGGATCGCGATGGATGCCACTGCCATTGTTGCCCAGCCTTTAACAGCAACGGGTTCGATTGGAATTTGGTCAGTGATCCCCAATACTGCTAAACTCAACCAAAATCTTGCGCTCAATCCGGAAACCTTTAAGCGGGGTAAATTTGCCGATACCCTAACTGGCAGTCAACCCCTTGATCCCGAGAGCGCCAAAATTTATGACGAGGAATTATTCAAGTCCTATACACGCTTTGTGAGTCTTGCCGCCGCAGGCCGTGGTAAGACTCCCGCCCAGATGGAAGTCATTGCCCAAGGCCGGACTTGGCTGGGCTCCGAAGCGCTCAAACTCGGTCTCATTGATGCCTTGGGCGGCTTTGATGTCGCGGTCAAATTAGCCCAAGAGAAGGCCAAGATTAGCGCAGATAAGTCCGTACACTTAGTTGATCTTCAGCCAGAAACTAGTCCTCTAGAGGGCTTAACCAACCTGTTGACGGGTGCCACCGAACAAGCTCATATTAATGAAAGTATGCGTGGTCTAGCACATGATATTGGATTACCCACTGGGTTTACCCTCACGCCAGCGTTATTCAAGCAATACCGCCTCTTCCCCTTAGCTGACCCTGTGGATATTCATTGATGAAAACGCGAACCATGGTCTATGGCCTACTCTGGCTCTTATTTGCAGCCCATGGCTTTGGATTATTGGGTCTCACCCCACCCGATGACCCTCATAGTTTGCCCATGATCATGAAGATGATACATGGTGAAACTACAGGCATCAACCCTCTTGTGGTTAGTCTTTTTAATATCATGGGTATCTTGCCTCTGCTACACGCCTGTTTTTTGATCCCCGCTGACCATGGGCGCAAATTTCCAGCAGGCATAGTTGTGACTCTGATGATGGGTGTAGGTGCCTTTGCCCTATTGCCCTATTTAGCCCTACGATCCAGCGACCCCGTAGTCCTTAAGACTTGGCCATGGTGGGTGAAAATTTTTGATTCGCGGTGGCTAGCTTTGGGCTTGGGCGTGGCGTTGTTGGCACTGTTGGGATTAGCACTAGGCGGGGATTGGGCAGGTTTTGTCAAGCAGTGGCAGCATGAGCGCTTTATCCATGTGATGAGTCTAGATTTTTTGATGCTGAGTGCTCTTTTGCCTGTTCTGATGGGTGAAGACCTAGTGCGGCGGGGGGTCGAGAAGGAGCCCCTAGCCAGTTTGCGTTTTATCCCACTGCTCGGCCCGGTGCTCTATTTGATCTTGCGTCCAGCCTTAGCTAGGTGAGGCGTAAGTTAATTCCTCAGCCGTACCCGAGTAAATAATCCCTTCCTTGGGATCTAGGGTCAAAATTAAGCCATCTTGGATGCGGTAGGTGGCTTTTTCAACGCCGACCACGACGGGAATGCCCAAACGCATGGCAATTACTGCTGCGTGAGAAGTTAGGCCATCTTCTTCGGTGATCACCCCAGCGCACTTGCGCATCACCTCGACAAACGTACGGTCTGTACTGGAGGTGACCAGAATATCTTGAGGCTGAACTTGGCTGACATCGCCTGCAATCACGACTCTTGCCCGGCCACTGACTACCTGATGCCCGACGCCTTGACCGCGCCCCAAGACCGTGGTGACGACTTCAACTTTGATCAAGTCCGTCGAGCCAGAAACACCGGGTAAGGTTCCTGCTGTCATGACTACCAAGTCACCTTCTTGGATCAGATCACGCCCAATTGCGGTTGTAATCGCACTTTGGAAGGTCTGGCGCGTCGAAGGGCGATCCACCGTGATCAGAGGATAAACACCCCACACTACTTGAAGCTGACGGGCTACTTCAGGACTAGGCGTTACCGCGAGAATGGGGACACTTGGTCGGAATTTACTGACATTACGCCCTGTAAACCCAGATTTGGTCAAGGTCACAATTGCGGTTGCTTTGAGTTGTTCGGCAATGCGGCTGACAGCTTGGGCAATCGAATTGGTAATCGAAGGCTCAAGAGCTTGGCGATCCGGGCGGCTGAGTTCTTGTTCGGTAGTCTGGGCAATGCGGGCCATGGTCTCTACGGCATCCACCGGAAATTCACCCACGGCAGTTTCGTTCGAGAGCATGACCGCATCGGTACCATCTAGGATCGCATTCGCGACGTCAGAAACTTCGGCTCGGGTTGGTCGGGGCGCCTTGACCATCGAATCGAGCATTTGGGTTGCCGTAATCACGGGCTTGCCTGCCGCATTAGATAGACGAATTAAGCGTTTTTGCAGCAGGGGCACTTGTTCAGCGGGCATCTCTACACCGAGATCACCGCGCGCCACCATGATGCCATCCGACACCGCCACAATCGCTTCAATTGCATCCATGGCTTCATGTTTTTCAATTTTGGAAATAACCGGTACTGAACGCCCATGTTGTTTCATGAGGTCTTTGAGTTCGAGGACGTCTTCTGGATTACGTACAAAGGACAAAGCAACCCAATCAGCTCCATGAGCTAAGCCAAATACCAAATCTTCACGGTCTTTGGCGGTCAAGGCTCTAATGGAGAGATAGACCCCTGGGAAGTTAACCCCTTTATTGTTAGACAAGACCCCGCCTGTGACGACCCGACAATGTAAGGCTTCCTCAGCTTGATCAACGGCTTCCACTTTCATCTCAACCCGTCCATCATCCAGTAAAATCGATGCTCCGACAGGAACCTCACGGGCTAGTTTGTCGTAGGTTACGGTCGCTATCGTCTGATCACAGGCTACCAGGCGACTCGTCAAGGTGAATGGGTCACCATTGGCCAGTTTGATTTCGCCACTGGCAAATTTGCCCAAGCGAATCTTGGGGCCTTGGAGGTCTTGGAGAATAGCCACAGGAATATTCAGTTCTTGCTCGAGCTGACGAATCAGCACGATACGGCGCAGATGGTCATCATGGGTTCCATGAGAAAAATTTAATCTCAGGGTAGTGGCCCCGGCTAAAATCAATTGACGTAGCACCTCTGGCGTATCCGTTGCCGGACCTACTGTGGCGACTATTTTGGTGCGATGACGACAGTTAGCTGACATAATCCATGCCCCTAGCTTGGCTCTCTCAAAAGAATACCGTGAAATTCTCCCTAGACGAATTTCTCACAGAATGTTTTCGCTCCCTGGTTTAGCCTTTTTCGGTAAATAAATTTTTGGTTTGCCACTGTTGGGCAATATCTTGGGCTAGGCGGATAATCTCTTGGCGAAATAAACCATCGGCAGCTTCTTCAAACAGGGGTTCCCCACCCGTCTCATCTTGAGAACTGGCTTGCCATAGGGTTGCTAGATCACCGATCCGGGCTTTTTGGAGGTCTAAAACAATTACCAAACCTTGTGTGCGCAATTGATTGGGACTGAAATTAGGAATTTCTACTGGAAAAAACGGGATAAACAAGCGCAGAGCGCCATTGAGTAGGGCGTTGCCACGGGTATCATAACCACGTTTTGACTGCACCTGCGTAAAAATCAAATACCGTAATTTGAGCGTACGACCAACAACTTTGAGTTTATCTAAGTCAGCACTCAAGCGTCCGTCACGGTCTAAAATACTCAAATCCTTGAGTAAGGGTACAAACTGCTTGAATTCAGGTGAGGGCCCAACGGCATTGGTGAGGAGCGATAGATCATGACCCTTAAGCCGGGGCTTAACTTGCTCTAAGAGTTGGCGTGCTAAAACATCAGAATATAAAGGTGCATCCGGTAAAAACCCGATCCCCGTAGTATTATTCAATTCTAGCTGGGGCGGCAACTGAATATCTTCAAGATTTTTGATGTAGCCTTCTCGAGCTTGAACCGTGACTGTCAGCTCAGGAAAACCAGGGGATCGGATCGTAACTTCATGATGACCCGCAGGTAGCTGGGCAATCAAAAAAGAGCCATCAGCGAGTACCGGAATCGTCCGTCCCTCCACTTGAAGGGTTCCGGCAGCGACGGGGCGACCAGCAAGATCGCGCACAACACCACTAATTGCCCCACTAGCTGGAGCGACTGTCTTTTGTGCTGAGGACGTAAGCGGTAGTTGGGCTGGAAATAGATGCAAAATTTTGGCTCCAGCTTCCATCACCACATAGGAACCATCGCGCAAAATTGCCACGCCAGTGGGTTGTCTGGCTAAAGTTATGGTTTTGAGAACCCGTCCTTGGTCGAGATCTATGATTTGCAGACGGTCACTATCGCGGGAGGTTACATAGGCTGTCTTACCATCAGCACTCACAGCTAAGCGCGTCGGTTTCCAGTCTAGGCCGATGCTGCGATACTTGCCTGCGACACCTAGAGGTACCACCGATAAATCTTCACTGACCGAATTTAAGACGACTGCCCGATTATGCACTTCATCTAGGGCAACATCCTCACTGAGACTACCACTACGTAGACGGGCTACCTGTTCTGAGGTCGTACTATCGACGAGCACCAATCCTAAAGGACCGGTATTGAGGGTGACTAGGATTAGGCCAGCTTTGGTGATAGCGCAAGCTAAAGCGGGTTGCGGCATTTCAATGGCCCGGGCTTGGCGGGTCTTGAGATCAATGAGGGAGATCCGTTTACTAGCTGGATGGGTTGCAACCAACAGATTTAAATCAGAATTAAGGGCAAGGTCATACACACCAGCCTTGAGGTCTATGTCAGCGATGATCTCTTTTTTATCTAGGTCAATGACAGCGAGACTAGAATTATTAACCCCACCTACATAAGCCAGATTAGTTTTTGGGTCGTAGACAACGACTAGAGGCTCAAAGCCTAAGGCAATCTTGGCTTGAACTGCCTGGGTAGCAAGGTCGATCACAAAGAGAGCTTGTTCTTCGATCAC
This sequence comes from Gloeobacterales cyanobacterium, assembly GCA_038226175.1. Lineage (GTDB taxonomy): Bacteria > Cyanobacteriota > Cyanobacteriia > Gloeobacterales > Anthocerotibacteraceae > JBBRQP01. Next base: position 2,975 of record JBBRQP010000045.1, on the reverse strand, counting down.
CCCGACTAATATCGTTCGTTGATTAAGCCGTTCGACAACGGTGATGCGGTCAGCTTCGCCCAAGATCGAAATTTTGATCTCTTCTTGGGCAAATAGAGACTGACTTAACCACCCACACATAACCATGCTAAGAAGCCATTTCTTCATAGGCTATATCCTAACAGTTTGGCCAAGTCTTACTTGAGACAGATGACCACGTGTGGTATTGAAGCAACGCCAGCTTTTTCAGCATTTTCGACAGATGTATAGCTTAAAGAAGACCCTGCTATCGGTTTTAACTCTAGTGGAACCTCTTGCGCATCAAGAGATTGACACCAAACCGTATAACTATTATCTGAATGAATGATTAGCGCATTTCTGCCGCAAGTTCGTGCGTAAGAATTCGCCTGGTCTTCTTGTCCCAATGGAACAGCGGCAAACTGGGCGTAGAGGTGATCCCCCCAACGTAATCCTAATTCAATTTTCTCGGATCCACGCCTTCTCATCTGACAGTAGCTGACCATGGCTTGATTGAGGATAATCACTTCTTAACGCTCCTGTTTGCTGTCCCTTACCTCCATTATGTTCGCTAAATCTGAGGAATGCCACAATTTGTAACGTTTGTTGATTGACTTTTATAACAATAGATTAAGAAAAACGACGCAATTGCAGACGATAACGGCCTTTGGTTGTGATTTGGATATCGCCAATTTCTAAGCGACCTTTGCCGCGTAGGGTAATGCGATCCCCAGTTTTAATGGCTTTAGCTGGTTGCAATACCGCTTGCCAATTAAGTCGCACATCGCCAGTACCGATCAGGTCAGTCATCCGACTGCGGGACATCCCAAATCCTGCTGAAGCTACGGCATCTAAGCGTAGAGAGGCTTCAACAGTCGTTAGATCCTTGACTTGGGGCGGACGCACTTCGAGGGCTTCAAGGGCAATCGGGAGAACCCGCACGGGTACGGTACGGACACTTGTCAAAAAAGTTGTCAAGGCGGGAACCACCTCGGGGATTACCAAGACCTGTGCACCCCGGTCTTTTTGGATGAGCACATCGCCGACTTTTTCGCGGGTTAACCCGACGCCTAGCATCGCGCCCAAAAAATCTCGATGACTGGCGGGATCAAACAAAAAATTACCGCGAATTTCAAGTACGGTTAGAGGAATTTGTTCTAGAACTAGTTCAATCGAACTATGGGCAATGGCTAAGCGCTGCCGCTCGGCTTGGGCATAGCCCCCCCAGGGCATAACCGTGATCTCAGTCAAACGGCTAAAGGCTCTGAGGCACTCCTCTAGCTCTGGTGGTGAGAGAAAGTCAGAGACCGCGATGTCCCAGTGCTGAAGTGCTTTATCACCTAGATCGATCACGCGCGCTAGGGTCTCACGAAATTCGGAGCCTTTTAGGAGTTCACTACGGGGTAAATTCATTGGGTATAAATAAGAAGAGGCCTATCTTCTATCTTAGAAAGAATTCGGCGCCTAGGACGAGAATTAGATTTCTGTAAACTGAGGATAGATTATTTGCCTGCGGCGGTATGGAGTTTTGCTTGCGTGACGACTCATACTGGCGGAGAGGGAGGGATTCGAACCCTCGGTAAGTCCTAAAACCTACAACAGATTAGCAATCTGCCGCTTTCGACCGCTCAGCCACCTCTCCAATAAGCCTCATTATAAGCCCTAGCCCTGGCAAAATTGACCGTTAATGTCCCATTTTCTTTTTGAGAGCTTCGATTTCTTTATCAAGTTCCCACTGTCGAAAACGCGCATCAAGGTCATCATTAGCAGGCCGTTGGGGCGGAGCAGATGTAGTCGATGTGTCTACTTGTTGTTTGATTTTTGCCTCTAGTTCTTGGCGACGTGGGCTCAGTTCGTGGAAAAGTTTTTCATTTTTTTTGATCTCGAGGGCGAGCTCCGATTTGCGAGCCCACATATGATTACCCTGAGCCAAAAATTCAGCTTCTCGTTGTTCGGCAGCTTGGGCGAGGTCAGGGCGGCTAATTTTGGCTTGTTGTTTACGCTCAAACCATTTTTTGACTTCTTGGGCTGTAGTTAAAATTTTTGTCTGCAATTCACGCTCTTCTTGACGCAGCAAAATCAACTGTTGTTGGGTGCGTTGTTCTTCATCACGGACTTTTTCGAGCAGCACATAGAGTTGGAGTTGGGGATTGGCTTGCAGAAATTCTTCTAACCTAGTTTCAAGGAACGTTTCGAGATCCTGCCACAAACTCACTAGTTGCCTCCTAGGGGAATGACCCGCACGTTATGGTCTTTTGTAAGCATAGCCTGATGGGTCTGTATTTCTTGAATCACCCAGCCATCAGCTAGCTGGTCTGCTATCTTAAATTCTTTGAAGTCCATTCCCACCCGAAATAATGCAACTTGACTTTGACCCGCGCCGAGTACGCCCATAAAGATTGGTTTGGGGTAGCTATTTTAAGGATGGGTTGAAGCGTTCGGAATAGTTTTGGGGGCATTGGTGCTGGTATAGGCGGTAGTCTGGTCTCAAACGGTAGCATAACGGCAGGTTTTTCGGGGGCTGCTGAGGATACAGGTTTGATAAAAGCTGGTGGAGCAAAGGGATTTTTGGCAGTAGTAGGCTGCTGATGTGCTGGGTAATCATGATTTAAGCGTGCCCGATAGTCTATCAATAGGTCTGGTTCTAGATGGTCTATTGAGCGCGGAGTAGTCGGCTCTGGAGGCGCGAGTATCGTAGTGTGATTGAGCTGAGTAAACCACAAAACCCCTACTAAGATTCCGGCACTACTAGCACTAACTAATCATAGCCATTCTCGTAGGTAGGACGGATCACAATGAGTTACAACTTGCGGAAAACTTGGCGGTATGGGTGTAGGTTTTGGGTCTGTAATCATGACCGCAGGGACTGTAAATTAGATTGTGTCAAAGGCCAAAATGCAATAAACCCCATCTCAGAAACAAGGAGTGGAGCATGACCTTCCGACCAGAACTAATCGATGAATTACTCAAAGACTATC
>JBBRQP010000044.1:0-25457 GCA_038226175.1 Gloeobacterales cyanobacterium | reverse complement strand
TTGTAATCAATCTGCCCCCTACACCATCAGAGTCGTCTTGGTACGGTATGCCATAATCAGAAAATCACGTCTTCCACTTGTTGTTCATGGCCTTAAAGCGGTTTGTACATAGGAGTTTAATAAGTGGCCTAAGCCTGCTTGCGCCTGCTGTGTCTTGGGCGGGCAACAATCCACCCTTACCCAACACCCTACGCCAAGACCCGGCTCGCGGCGGCTATGAGCCGGAAGTCGTCTACAATGCCCGAGACCAAGTGTTAGTGGATTCTTTGCTACCCATTGATGCAGCGCAGAGTACAAGGCAGCCCCTCAATAGTAAAAAAACTCCCGGTATTGTGCTGTATGAGAATGCCCCGCCCCTAGTCAGCAGTACCACGCCCGTCGCCGTCACCCCATCTTCTCTAGTCAAACCCTTACCCCCACCGCTTAGTTTTAATCCTAAGCTCAGCTCCTTACCACCCCTGCCATTATTGCTACCAGAATTACCCCTACCTCCCAATAATTTCCAGTTTGGACAGGAGAAATTACGCTTTCCGTTAACAGCACCAGCACCGATTACAGCTTGGTTTGGTTTGCAAACCAACCCACTGACGAAACTCCAAACGTTTAACCGGGGCGTTAATCTCAAGGCTCCCGAAGGCACGATTGTACTCGCTGCGTTCTCAGGACGGGTGCTCAATACCGGAATCTTAGGTGAACTAGGCCAGACAGTTATACTTGGTCATGGTGCCCAAGCGCGCACCCGTTATGGACATCTGGCAAGCATTATGGTCAAACCCGGTCAGTGGGTACAGCAGGGGGACTTACTCGGCACTGTTGGTAAAACCGGTAAAACAACTGGCTCGCAGTTGCACTTTGAACTTTGGCAGCTCTTTGAAAAAACCTGGCAAGCCCTCGATCCCAAGAATCTCCTAAAATTTGAGCTACCGGGTTTTAAACGTTGATGCTCATAAACTGCACCTCTTAAACAAGTTGTGGCAGCTCAGATAAACCTGCCACAACCGATACACTAGATAAGGGCTGGATCGTGGGGGAGTAGGACGGGTGAATACTTGGCGAACATTAGATCATGGCTTGCGACGGCAGTTATTGTTTTTATTTTTGGGGGCAGGATTATTTTGGAGTAGTGTGGCTTCAATGCTGCCCGTGTTGCCTTTATATGCGCGTTCGGTAGGCGGTAACCCGCAAGAGGTGGGTTTAGTCATGGGTTCGCTAGCCGTGGGCATCTTACTCTCCCGGTCTTGGGTCGCCAAGCGTACTGACCGCGAAGGCCGTAAATGGGTGATGATCCTCGGGCTAACGGTCGCTCTGATCGCACCGCTGGGCTATATTTTTGTACATTCGATTCCCTGGTTGATTGCCGTGCGCGTAGTGCATGGCCTGAGTATTGCGGCCTTTGGGACGGGTTCTAGTGCCCTAGCCGTAGATTTGGTGCCCCCGTCACAACGCGGTCAACTGATTGGCTATATGAGTTTGGTTAATCCAATTGGGCTAGCCGTGGGGCCGGCTCTAGCGGGTTTTTTGCAGACAGGACTCGGCTTTACCCCGGTCTTTTTGATGGCTAGTGGCTTTGCGGCTTTAGGATTGATTTTGCTCTCTGGTGTCAAAGAACCACCGCTTATTGACTCGAGTAAAAATGAGCAAGCAACGGTATTTTGGAGCTTTTTGGGACGGCGTAGTATTTGGGTTTTGACCGTAATTATGGTTTTGACAGGAATGATTTTTGGGATTGTCAGTACCTTTGTGCCGCTATTTCTCAAAGAAGAGCAAGTGGCGCTTAATCCTGGATTATTTTATACTGCGCTTGCTTTTGCCAGTTGTCTGGCTCGAATTGTGAGTGGCTCGGCCTCAGACCGCTATGGGCGCGGCCTATTTGTGAGTCTCAGTTTAGGCTTGTACGCCTTCGGGATGCTATTACTTTGGTCTGCCCATGATGCCCCGATGTTTTTGGCAGCGGGGTTTGTTGAGGGACTAGGTGGGGGTATGTTGTTTCCGATGGTGATTGCCTTGAGTGCTGACCGGGCACAGACTGACGAACGGGCGCGGGTTTTGGGCTTGACTTTGGGTGGCTTTGACCTCGGGGTGGCTCTGGCTGGGCCGATCCTAGGCGGTATTGCCCTACATTTGGGGATCAGAAATATGTTTGCTTTAGCTACATTACTTGCGCTCATAGCCTTAGTTATTTTTGTGAGTCAAAACGGTAAAGCCCTAAGTCAGTCTCTCAAATTTGCTCTGGGTCAAAGTGACGATATCTACGCGCTCAAATCAGAAACCAGTTCAACGGTAGGTTAGCACCTCATGCTTGATTAACGGATTGGCTCGTAGCCAAGCTAACAGCACGGTAAGATAGGCTACATAACCCTTAGTTGATGTCTATGTCCCCAACCATTACCCTCTACGACACCACCTTACGCGATGGCTCACAGCGCGAGGGTCTGAGCTTGTCTGTGGCGGATAAGTTACGGATTGCCCAACGCTTGGATCAGTTGGGGGTGCCCTTTATCGAAGGCGGCTGGCCGGGAGCTAATCCCAAAGATGTACAGTTTTTTTGGGAATTGCAAAAGCAGCCTTTACGACAAGCTGAAGTTGTCGCCTTTTGTTCGACCCGTCGTCCAGGGTTTACAGCAGAATCAGATGAATTGCTTAAGGCTCTGCTCGCTGCCGGAACCCAGTGGGTCACCATCTTTGGTAAATCCTGGGATTTGCATGTACATGAAAGCCTAAAAACAGACCTAGATGAAAATATCGCCATGATCCGTGACACGATCATGTACCTAAAGAGCCAGGGTCGCCGGGTGATCTATGATGCCGAGCATTGGTTTGACGGCTATTGTCATAATCCACGCTATGCCCAAGCCACCCTAGAAGCCGCGCAGAATGCCGGAGCCGAATGGCTAGTACTTTGTGATACTAATGGCGGCATGTTACCTCATCAGATCCAGCAACTGATGGCGCAACTGACCCTAACCACACCTTTGGGAATTCATACCCACAACGATGGTGGCACCGCTGTTGCTAACGCCTTGATGGCGGTAGAAGGCGGCGCACGGATGGTACAAGGAACCATCAACGGCTATGGTGAACGCTGCGGCAATGCTAACCTGTGTACCCTGATTCCCAATCTGCAACTAAAAATGGGCTATAGCTGTTTACCTACGGAACAGTTAGCGCAGCTGACAGAAGTCGCCCATTTTGTCAGTGAAGTAGTCAATCTCGCCCCCGATGACCATTGGCCTTTTGTTGGTCAGTCAGCCTTTGCTCACAAAGGCGGCATTCATGTCAGTGCTGTTGCCAAAAATCCTTTGACCTACGAACATATTGCCCCGGAAGCCGTGGGTAATCAACGGCGAATCGTGATTTCTGAGCAGGCGGGTGTCAGCAATATTGTGGCAAAAGCTCAAGCTCTAGGTTTAGATTTAGCCAAAAATGACCCCCGGGTACGTCAGATTTTGGGGCGGGTTAAAGAGCTGGAGTTACAGGGTTATCAATTTGAGGCGGCTGAGGCGAGTTTTGCCTTGTTGGTCTACGAAGGTCTACAAAATCGTCATCCCTGGTTTACTTTAGAGGGTTTTAGTGTGACCAGCCGTACTTTACCCGATCAGTCACTTTATTCGGAGGCTACGGTCAAAGTTTGGGTTGTCCGCGCCGATCAGACAAGAGCACTCCAACATGTCGCCGCTGAAGGTAATGGTCCGGTTGCCGCCCTCGACACTGCCTTGCGTAAAGCACTATGTCAGTTTTATCCCGAGGTGGCTGAGTTCAAACTAACGGATTATAAAGTACGTATTCTCGACAGTCCTAGTGGAACTGAGGCTAAAACCCGCGTTCTCATCGAGTCTAGCGATGGTCTAGACCGCTGGCATACCATTGGGGTCTCCGCCAATATTATCGAGGCTTCCTATCAAGCAGTCGTCGAAGGCATCGAGTATGGGTTATTGCTGAGGCGGCGTAGTGCAGTGCAAATGGTAACTCCGATTGTTTAAGGTGCTACGAGCTAGCCAGAATTAGTCGAGTCAGGAGCATTCAAGACTTACCCCTAATAATCCCAAAATTAGCTGGGATAGGCGGAGCTGAGTTTTTCTGGAAATGATATAAACCCACAGTTGCGAGAGCCGTGATACTCAGACAAGCCAAACTAATCAGCACCCCCCGACCACTACGTGAAGACTTTTGGGTCAGCATTGTCAGCCAAAGTATCGTCAGCGTGAGCGCAGAGGCCAAACAAAAGGGACAAAATGCCCCAATCTCCCAGACTAACAACGACATCAGATAACCACTAAAAGCCACGCCACTACTTGTCAAAACCCATAGACCCAGCCATTGCTCAGAGGTCAATGTTTGATCGAGACCACCCCACGCACTCAGCAAAAAAATCAGACCATAGAGTGCAAATCCGACTAAAGTCAGGGGTACAACCCCAATATTGGCGTAAGGACTACTTAGGACAAGGCTACACCCGCCCGTCCCGCAGATACTGCCCAGATTTGAAGTTAGCTTTTCATAAGTTAGATAGCCTGTGATACCCATGCCTCCTAGGGCTAAGAGCATCATCCAGAGTTTAATCGTAAATTTCATCACGAACCGTAGAGTAGACGGCCTACTTATTTTAGCCCAGAGCCAAAAAAGATATAAAGAAGCCGCTTCGATAAAGCGGCTTCCCCGGGGATATTGATGTGTTTGGTATTAGTTGTTTGCCCTATGTCCGTACTATTGCGTACACAGACGGCAACGAAAGGGTAACGAAACCTATTTCTTTTTTCTTTTAAAATACGTAGGTTAGTCCAGCACGGAAGTTGAAACCAGGAGCGGGGTTACCATAGGAGCGTTCATAGTAGGTGCCCAACAGATTATCAACATAGCCATTAAAGACCAGGTTTTGTCCTAAAGGAAGGCGTGTCGAGAGATCAAGGGTCGTGTAGCCATCAATCAGGGTACCCGGTGGCAAACGCGCTGGTTGGGTGGTGTCAAAGGGGCCTACGTGATTAACATCGACCGAGCGTTTACCAGAAATATTAGCAAAAAGACTCAGTTGCAGCCCAGTGGGTTCTTCGTAGGTCACCCCCAGGCGGGCTGTGCTGTAGGGTACGAGCGGATACTGAGTTTGGATCAGCGCATTGCGTTCATCGACATCAACTTTATAAAGACCTTCATTGGAGCCGTTGATTTGTCCGATGGTTGCTAGCTGCGCATTGACTGTTGCAGGATCAGGCGCATCGACTATCCGCGAATCCGTAATCGTCAAGGTGCCAAAAACACCCCAACGCGGAGCCACTTGCCAGTTAAACGCGCTTTCGAGACCAGAAGTACTGACTCTCGGATAGCCAACCCGGAAGCGTTGCGCGTTGGTACGCGGGTCATTGTCATAGTCGCCCGTGCAGGCAGCTGAAGCAGGGTCAATACCATTAGCACTACAAGAATTACGCACGAGCAAATAGTCTACGAGATTATTGATATCCGAGTGGAAATAGGTCACCCGTAGCAGACTATCATTGCCTGTTTGCCAGTCAAAACCGATGTCAAAAGAAGTCCCGGTTTCTGGGTCTAGGAATGGGTTACCAATGTGGGTGGTACGTCCAAATAGGTCATTAAAGTTGGGCGCACGGTAAACCGATTGGTAATTGGTACGCAGTGCAAAGGTCGGGGTGATCTGCCAGCGCGCGCCGATACTCGGGTCAAAGGAACTATCGAGGGTACGGACAAAGCCATTGGTTGAAATCGGATCAGGGACGGTTTCGCGGGCTCCGAGGACAAAGGTCAGATTAGATTCCGGCTTCCAGGTGTAGAGGGCAAACACCGCCGGACGTCCGGCTGATGAGTCGAAGTTAAAAATACCGCCCACGGCACTTGCACCGGACGTGCCAGACTCGCGAATGTAGTCAAAGCCATAGGTAATATTGTTGGTGGGGTTAAACTGCCAATCATGGTGAATTTGGAAGTTGAAGGCAGAAATATTGGTATGAGTGCCAAGATCTGTGGGGTCAGTCGCTGAGGCTTCGGTGACTTTGTTGTCATCAAAAGCCGTGATGATTTGCAATTTGGAATCATCCCCTTGACCGAGTTTGCCGTTGTAGGTAAGGGCTACGCCATAGCCCTTATCAGTCAAACGGGTCAATTCAAACTGTTGTGCTCCGGTCACCGGATCGACAAGCGGCAGAGCGGGATTGATAATCGTAAAGGGCGCGACACCTTTGGCGACATCGCGGGCATAGGCATCAAGACGAATCTCACTGCGGTCATCAAGGTCATAGCTGAGATTGAGGTCATAAAAGCGGGAACTGACCTGACCATTAGGCCGAATGCCCGTGAATAACTGCGTTGGACGGCTGACTTGATAGTAATAATCATTGCTGGCATCAAATTGCCGATAGTCGATGTTGTAGCCTAAGCGGTCACTTTTACCCCCATAGGCGAAAACATAATTGCTATAGCCATAGCTACCAAACTCAGTTTTAGCGGTCAATTTTGGTGGCCCTGAAGGCTTTTTGGTAATGACATTAATAACGCCACCAATGGCATTAGAACCATAGACTGTTGCACCGCTACCAGTCAAAACCTCAACGCGGTCTACGTTAAATACGGGCAGATCGGCTAAGTCAAAATGTTCTTGGTTTAAGTTAGTAATTAGCCGTCCATCAAGCAAGATTGCTAAGCCTGAATTAGGTAATCCACGCACAAAATAATTACCATGGACATCAGCCCCCGCCCCAAAAAGATTGCTCTGGACACCCGGTACGCCACGAATTGCTTCACCGACATTATTAGCACCTTTGCGTTCTAGTTCTTTGGCATTGATCACATAGACGGTGCTGGGATTATCACGGAGCTTGACTGCGCGACGGCTCGCGGTAACGGTTACTTCATCCAAAAGATCAATCGCTCCCTCATCTTCATTATCGCTATCAGCAACCAACATCGGTGCGGGAACTTGGGCAATCGGAGAAATTAAATTATCAGCTGACTGAGGAGTGCGTAGTTGCTGCTTAGTACTGGGTATACTTTGTGCATAAAGCGACACACTACAGGCTAGGTAGATAGTCAAACTGTAGACAGCTCGTTTGGCGTAATTGGCTAACATCATAAATAATCTCGAACACACATTCTACCTACGTTATGACAATGAGATTCGGATCACTATAACCCTGTGTAAAAATAGAAGTTCACCTGTAACGCGCTAGATATGAAACAAAAAACCTGGCTAGTTAGCTCACTGGCTCTCGCCCTTGTTATTCTCCTCTCGCCTTGGGCCAGCCAAGCTCCTGATGGCTTAAATAAAGTCGCCCAGGATCAGGCTTTTAGTCATCATCAGACGCCAGGTTTAGCCAAAAGCCTACCTTTTTTTCGGGTCTTTAATAGTTACACCGTGCGTGGTATCAATACCCCAAGTTGGTCTAAAGTAGCCGCGGGTGTGGCGGGAAGTTTGGTAGTTTTTGGTCTGACCTGGGGTCTGGGTACAGGCCTGGGTATGCTTGCCAAAAGGACGAGCTGCTAATGTTGCACGTGCCGACGTTACTACTTGCTACGACATTGACGCCCGCAAATACCCCTTGGCAACGGCTACAGCCGAAGACGCGGCTCTTGTGTGGCCTATTGTGGGTCTTGGGTTTGACCCTTATTCCTGCAGGTAATTGGGGGTTATACGCTCTATATACGCTGATTTTGGGACTAGTCATCAGGATCACGCAGGTATCAGCCCATCAGATTGCCCGCCATCTGCAAGTTGAGATACCGTTAGTAGCAACGATTGTGCTGAGTGTACTTTTTGGTGGACAAGGTCAGGTTTTGATGCGCTGGGGCTGGCTGATGATTGGTGATCAAGCTCTTGTGCATACACTGAGTTTGATGCTCAAACTTATCCTATCACTGCTGTTTTGGAAGATAATCACTCTCACAACGGCACCGTTCCCATTGATCCAAGCGCTCAGGACGTTAGGGTGTCCTGAATTAGTTGTGAGTATTGCTGCGATGATGTTGCGCTATACCGAGCTTTTGGTACAAGAGCAGCTACGGATGCAACAAGCTATCCTAGCCCGTGGCTGTAAGCCTAGTACTCTGAGCTGGCAGGTCTGGGGTAATCTGTTGGGGGTATTATTTTTACGCAGCTATGGACGGGGTGAACGCATTAGCCAAGCGATGCAGGCGCGAGGCTTTACGGGTCACTTGATTGTAGATAACATGCAACCTTGGCAATTAATAGAACTCCTAGCTTTGAGCAGTTTAAGCGGATTAGTTTTAGGAACTGCGCTATGTATCCGCTAGAAGTGCATGACATAACCTATATCTATGCCGATGGCACCATGGCCTTGAAAGAAATTAGTTTTCAGTTAGCCCACGGGCAAAATACTGCCCTGATCGGTGCCAATGGTTCGGGTAAATCGACGCTGCTGTTGCATCTCAATGGACTTATCCCTCGGCAACAAGGGCAGATTATCATCAATGGTAAGCCACTGACTGCTGAGTATGTAGGAACGGTACGGCAGATGATAGGTCTGCTATTTCAAAATCCCGAAGACCAACTATTTATGCCCACTGTGCGCGAAGATGTTGCTTTCGGGCCACAAAATTTGGGTCTATATGGTGAAATCTTGGCTCAGCGGCTAAATCAAGCCTTAGGGGCTGTGGGTCTCAATCCGATACAATTTTTAGAGCGATCCAGTTTTAATCTATCGTTGGGTGAAAAAAAACGCGTAGCTCTCGCTGGTCTATTAGCGATGGAACCACAAATTTTACTACTTGACGAACCTTCTGCCGGACTCGATCCACGGGGACGCAAACTGCTTATTGCCCTATTACAAACCCTACCCCAAACTAAACTAATCGCAACCCATGACCTAGATTTGGCATTAGAAACCTGTACCCAAACTTTACTCTTAGAAAATGGTGTGTTAGTCGCCCAAGGTACAGCCGAGCAGATACTTTCAAACCGTCTGCTCCTAGAAAAATATGGCCTAGAATTACCGCTCTCGTTGCAGTCGCGATAATTTAAGATATCCCCAGGCTGAGGCATCAAGGCAGGTTTGGTAAGAGCGCTGCTTTCATATTAGAATAATACTTTTTTCTGACCTTGAATATTGAGATCAAGAATTAACTGAGCCTCGTTTCCCATTTATGTTCTAAGAGCCGTTAGCTCCCTGGCCCATCGGTCACCCGTTGGAATAAATAACCCGTTCCGCGTGCTGTGAGGATCAACTCAGGATTGGCGGGGTCATTTTCTAACTTCGAGCGTAGACGAGAAATATGGACATCCACCACCCGTGTATCCACATGCCGATCCACGTCATACCCCCAGACCGCTTTGAGAATATCACCGCGCGAGAAGGCTTCACCGGAACGACCAACCAATAATTCAAGTAAGGAAAATTCCATACCAGTCAACCGTACCCGCTCGTTACCCTTAAAGACCTGACGGCGGTTGGTGTCGATTTTGACATCACTGACGCAGATCACCCCAGAGCTAGGAATACCATTACCAATGGCACTACGGTCAAGCCGTCGTAATACCGAACGAATACGCGCTTCGAGTTCGCGGGGTGAAAAAGGCTTGACCACATAATCATCGGCACCGAGTTCGAGTCCGGTGATGCGGTCAGCGACATCAGAAAGTGCCGTTAGCATAATGATGGGCACGTCAGAATTTTTGCGCAGTTCTTGACAAACCCCATAACCATCTACTTTGGGCATCATTACATCTAAAACAACCAAATCCGGTTGTTCGCGGTGAAATGTGGTGAGGGCTTCTTCGCCGTCAGCTGCGGTAACTACGTCATAACCAATCATCGAAAGTCGGGTTTCTAAAATGCGGCGAATACTAGCTTCGTCATCCACAACCAGAATTTTTTCTTTGGTGCTACTCAATTCCCACCTTCCTCGTGCATCACTAAATGTCAGTGCAAGTTATTTACAATTGTATTACCCAATATGTCAAAAAAGCCTTAAAAATTAGGAATTTCTAGTAATAGTAGTCAAGCGAGGCATATTGTTACAAAAAGCAGCGATTAGACCGATTAAATGATCCTGTATTGCAACAAAAGTTAATCTTTCGTTGCAATAAGTAACTTCCACTGCGGCTAACCATCAAATTCATCTTGTACATTAAGAGAACTGTTCTTGACTGCTCAGCATCTATATGTTTACTTTTCCAACTTTTCTAGGAGCTGCAAGTTCTGCAACCGATTTAGCGCAGGTATTACTGGCATTACTTGTCATATATATCGCAAGCAAAGCTGGTGGTGAAGTCGCTGTGCGCTTAAATTTACCCGCAGTACTAGGGGAATTGGTTTTTGGGGTCATCGTCGGTGTTTCCGGCTTGCGCTGGATTGGTGGTGCATCAGAGTTCTTGACGCTACTTTCAGAGTTGGGTGTGATTATTTTACTTTTTGAGATTGGCTTGGAGTCTGACCTCAAAGAACTTTTACGGGTTGGCCCTCAGGCTGTAGTCGTTGCCATTGTTGGGGTTGTTGCACCTTTTGGTCTAGGCACGCTCGGTTTGATCATGTTTTTTGGGGTTGGTACTATTCCGGCGGTTTTTGCAGGTGCTGCTCTGACAGCAACTTCGATTGGGATTACGGCCCGGGTACTTTCTGATTTGCAGCGTATCACTTCGACTGAGGGTCAGATTATCGTTGGTGCAGCGGTGGTAGATGACATCTTGGGCTTGATTATTTTGGCAGTGGTCTCAGGTTTGGCGAGCCGAGGCCAAGTAGATGCCCTAAAAATTGGCATCATTATCATCTCAGCGGTAGGATTTCTGGTTGCTGCTATTGTCATTGGACGTTGGGCGGCTCCCTATTTTGTTCAAGTTGTAAATTTGCTCAAAACGCGCGGCGATTTATTGATTGCTTCGCTATTATTCGCCTTTGGTTTAGCGTATATCGCGACTGTTATTGGCTCAGAAGCTATCTTGGGGGCATTCGCGGCGGGGTTGGTGTTAGCAGAAACCGATAAAAAAGATTCTTTAGAAGAACAATTAAAACCAGTTGCTGATGTATTCGTACCAGTATTTTTTGTTTTAGTAGGTGCCAAAACAGACTTACGAGTTCTCAATCCTTTTGAGCCAACTAATCGCGAAGCCTTGATTATTGCAGCATTTTTGATTGTGGTAGCCGTAGTAGGTAAAGTCGTCACCGGCTTAGCTGTGTTTGGGCAGCCGGTTAATCGCTGGGCGATCGGGTGTGGCATGATTCCTCGTGGTGAGGTGGGCTTGATTTTTGCAGCAGTCGGTACGACCAGCGGTGTATTATCCCCGGCTTTAGATGCATCGCTCATTGTGATGGTTATTGTGACTACATTTCTTGCTCCACCTTTGTTACGTTGGGCTTTTCGATAGCTGTATCATTACACTTTTAAGCGAACCTATGATTTCTCTAGCTTGACGTGTGCTGACCTGATTTTCTAATTGGTTCAGCAGTATTCGGACTCTAGCCACTTATACTAAAAGTTATGAATGCAACCTTAAAAGAGTTTTTAGTTGACTGCGAGAGTCTAGGCTTGCTACGGATCATTGTCACCAATGACACAGCTGTACTTGAAGTACGGGGTCATATTCAGAATGTTTTTTATGTGGCTCGGGTACCGACCTATGCCAATATGCACAATGAATTATTTGAATTTCATCTAAATATGGCGGATATCGAACGGGTAAAGTTTGAAGAATTGCCCTCAAAACAGGGTAATTTCCAAACTTACTGTGTCCGTTTTCTTAAAGCCGAAGCCGCTAAAGCTAGTTTGAGTTTCTTTTTACAATGGGGTAATCCTGGCGAATATGTCCCCGGTCAAGTGGAAGCCTTTATGACACTACGCCAAAAATACGGTGCCGAATGGTTGCCGTTATGGGAAGCTCCGACTTGAGCGAGTACGTCACTCCCACTCAATGGTGCCCGGTGGCTTTGAGGTAATATCATAGACCACGCGGTTCACACCCTCAACTTCATTGACGATGCGTGTGGCAATGGTTTCGAGCAAATCATAGGGTACCCGCGCCCAATCAGCCGTCATGCCATCTTCGGACGTGACAATACGCAGCACAATTGGGTATGAATAGGTACGCTGATCGCCCATTACGCCGACAGTCCGTACCGGTAGTAACACCGCAAAAGCCTGCCAAAGCGTATCGTAAAGACCAGAACGGTTAATTTCTTGGCGTACTACCATATCGGCTTCGCGGAGGATCGCGAGCTTTTCGGCATCGACGGCACCAAGAATTCGGATAGCTAGCCCGGGTCCGGGAAAAGGATGACGGTTAACAATTTCGGTGGGTACTCCCAAGGCGCGTCCTACCCGACGCACTTCGTCTTTGAATAGGCGGCGTAGCGGCTCAACGAGCTTGAAGCGGAGATTTTTGGGTAAGCCGCCGACATTGTGGTGCGATTTAATTTTGACTGCTACACGCTCACCGGTTTTGGGGTCAATATTTTCGCCAGAGGATTCGATAATATCTGGATAAAGCGTGCCCTGCGCCAAATAATCAAAGGGTCCTAAGCGACTAGATTCTTCTTCAAATACTTGAATAAACTCATGACCAATACGTTTACGTTTTTCTTCGGGGTCAGAGATACCCTCAATTTGCTTGAGAAACCGTTCTTGCGCTAGGATATGTGCCACAGGAATTTGAAATTGACCTTGGAAAACTTTGACTAACCGCTCCGGTTCTTCTTTGCGCATGAAGCCTTGGTCAATAAACATGCACGTCAACTGATCACCAATGGCTTTGTATAACAAAAAGGCCAATGTGGAGGAATCGACCCCGCCCGATAACGCTAATAAAACCCTTTTATCACCGACTTGGGCACGAATATCGCGGATGGTGTCTTCAATAAAGGATTCGGCTGTCCAATTGGGCGCACACTGACAAATCCTCCGTACAAAATTATGAATTAGCGCCATGCCGCCCAAGGAATGCACAACTTCAGGATGAAACTGTACCCCATAAAACTTACGGCCTGAGTCAGCCATCGCCGCACAAGGCGTGTTTTGGGTATGGGCAATCGTCACAAAACCGGGGGGCAATTGGGTTACCGCATCGCCATGACTCATCCACATCACCGTGCCATCAGCTACATCTGTCAGTAATTCTGTGGTTTCATCAAGATGCAGATTAGCCCGTCCATATTCACGCATGGTGGCAGGTTCTACGGTTCCCGCTAGATGTTGCGCCATCAGTTGCATGCCGTAACACACGCCCAAAATCGGAATTCCCAATTCCCAAAGTGCAGGGTCGCACTGCGGTGCATTGGCTCCATAGACTGAGTTGGGGCCGCCTGAAAGGATGATGCCCTGAGGCTGTAAGCGGCGCAATTCTTCAATGGGTGTACGGTAGTGCAAAACTTCGGAGTAAACCTGAGTCTCACGCACCCGCCGTGCAATCAGTTCCGAATACTGGGAACCGAAGTCTAGGATGATCATCATTTGCCGCTTCTGGGCTTGAAGCACAGGCAGAGGGGCGGGATTGACCGAAACCATAGAGGGACTCCCTTATGAAGTTAGAACACTGGAGTTTAGCGACGCAAACCAAGGCGTTCGATAACCTGTTGGTAACGACTAGGATCGGTTTTATTGAGATAGCCAAGTTGTTGCTTACGTTGGCTGATCAATTTCAGCAGACCACGGCGTGACGCAAAATCTTTAGAATGAACTTTGAGGTGTTCGGTCAGTTGTTTGATGCGGGCGGTCAGAAGAGCCACTTGGACTTCTGGTGAACCCGTGTCTGTGGCATGCACCTGATAGGTACTGATCACTTCTTGTTTCTTTTCTTGAAGCAATGGCATAGCAATTCGCAAAAGAGGACATTTATCTAGCATAGCATGGTGTTTACTGCTATGACTTGATTGGGGCAGAGGGATGCCGCAAGCTAGATTACTAACCCACTTGCTTGACGAATTTAGAAGAAAATGCGGCTTAGCCCATGGTATGAGAAAAACGAAAGATGGTATAGTCAGCTCCAACTTGATCTTCTCATGTTCCTATTTGTTGAAGGAGTCCCGATGCCATACCGCATTTTGCCCGCTTGTCTTGCCCTAACCCTAGCCCCGGTCTTACAGGCAGCGACTATCAGTTTTACTACGCCTGAGAGCGGGGTTGAGCAGGTAAGCCTAGGTACTGGTGGTGTCTCAGCACCCCAGACGATTGGTACCTATGATTACATAGGGCAAGACTACACTAGTTTCACGATGCCCTTGACGATGACTATGTTTGATGGCGACACGGGCGTGGGTGCTTTTGATGAAAATAATCTTTTTCTATATCTAGATGGCATCAATACAGGATTGCAACTAAATGGGTTTAGTGGTGATCAGTCGGTTACTCAAACCTTTGTTTTTACGCCTCTTAATCAAAGCAGTCTCTTATCAGCTCTCAGTGACGGGCAGCTAATAGGTACGGTAGTAGATACGACAATTCCAGCAAGTGCCTCAAATATTGGTAATCGCATCTCGCTACCCATTCCGTCTAATACAACTTTAGCGATCACACCCTCGGTTCCTGAACCAGCCTCGGTTGTGGGATTAGTAGGTCTTACCGCCCTAGGTGGTCTGAGCCTCAACTACCGCCGCAAATCTCAAAACGCACCCAAAGTCTAGATCCGCGTGCTTTAAGATAGGGGGATAGTTTTTTGGGATCACTATGCCCAGGCCGCCACAACCAAGGTTTATCAGCCGAGATGGTTCATCCAATCCTGTCGTGCGTCTAGGGCAACCAGACCCTTGGTGGAGCGATACCTACAACCGCCTGTTGACCTTGTCATGGTCGCAGACATTGCTGTTGATTAGTCTGCTTTATCTGGCGGTCAATGGTGGTTTTGCGCTGCTTTATCTTGTAGATCCAGATAGTGTGGGGCATGTGCAGCGCGGGTCTTTCTGGGATGCTTTCTTCTTTAGTGTTCAGACCTTAGGTACGATTGGTTATGGCGTGATGTATCCCCAAGATCTGTATGGCAATATTATCGTGACGATCGAGGAACTAGCTGGATTGCTCGGAGTCGCGATGGCAACTGGGCTGATGTTTGCTAAACTTTCTCGCCCGACCGCACGGGTTTTGTTTAGCACCCGTGCGGTGGTCACGCTCCACAATGGCATACCGACCTTAATGTTTCGGGCAGCTAACCAGCGTCGTAATCAAATTGTCGAAGCCCAAGTGACTGCCACGATTGTGCGTAATGAAATGACTATAGAAGGTGGATGGATGCGACGGTTTTATGACTTGACCTTGACACGTAGCCGTTCACCAATTTTTTCTCTGACCTGGACATTAATGCATCCTATTGATGAAAATAGCCCGCTTTATGGCCTAACTGCCGCGTTACTCGAACAAGTAGAAAGTGAAATTGTGATCACCTTAACGGGCATTGATGATACGTTTGCACAGGTAATTCATACCCGTTACTCCTATATCGCCCCAGAAATTTCCTGGAATGCGCGCTTTGTAGATATTATTGGTCGCACTCCTGATGGTCGGCGTCAGATTGATTTCACTCAGTTTCATGAAGTCATTCCTGCCTTGAGTGATCAAGGATCTGATATTGTCGCGCCGACCTTGCCCGAGGACCGTGAGGATCAACCTCAAGTTCTTTCGCAGTCATGAAGTTAGCCAAGGCTGATCCTTTGGCTGCACTACGCTTTAAGAACTATCGCTTATTTGCAGCAGGCGAATTAGCAGCGAATATAGGTCGGCAGATGCAGAGTGTGGCTATTGGCTGGGAGCTTTACGAACGGCTCCATTCAGCTTGGGTATTAGCTGGGGTAGGTTTGGTGCAGGCTCTACCGGTGATTTTATTGGTCTTACCGGCAGGTCATATCGCAGACCGCTTTGACCGCAAGACAATTGTTTTGGTCACCCAAACAATGTGGGCGATGTGTGCGCTGACCTTGACTTGGCTTTCGCTCGAACGAGGAGCGATTGGGTTGGTGTATGCCTGTCTTTTTTTGGAAGGGGTGGCTCTAGCTTTTAGTAGTCCAGCTCGCTCAGCGCTGCTGCCTCAGCTTGTGCCACCAGAGATTTTTGGCAATGCTGTGACTTGGAACAGTTTGGGTTTTCAGACAGCAGCAGTCTTAGGCCCCGCACTCGGCGGGTGGGTGATTGTGAGCCAACAGGGTGCTGCGGCAGTTTATCAATTTACGGTGCTCACAGCCTTAATCCAAATGGGATGCATGGCTTGGCTCAAACTTCCGGCTGTGCGTCCCATACGAGAACCTTTGACTATTGCTTCTTTAGGGGCGGGAATCAGCTTTGTCTGGCACACAAAAATCATTCTTGCTGCTTTGACCTTAGATTTGTTCGCGGTATTATTTGGGGGTGCTGTGACACTCTTACCTATTTTTGCGCGGGATATTTTGCAGGTAGATGCGACAGGCTTGGGCTGGTTACGGGCTGCGCCGGCATTGGGTGCTTTTGGTATGGCAGGGGTCTTAACGCTCATGCCCTTGCGTCAGCGTGCAGGGCAAACTCTACTCATCGCAGTCGCAGGCTTTGGGGTTGCCACCATGATTTTTGGCCTATCCCGATCTTTTTGGCTGTCGTGGGTGATGTTACTGCTGACGGGAGTATTGGATAATATCAGCGTTGTGGTGCGCTCAACCCTGCTCCAGCTAGCTACCCCGGATAGCTTGCGCGGACGCGTACTAGCGGTCAATAGTGTTTTTATCAGTGCTTCCAACGAATTGGGTGGCTTTGAATCAGGGTTGAGCGCAGCCTTGGTCGGGCCGGTGTTATCGGTAGTGGCGGGTGGGTTTGCAACGCTGGTGGTGGTGGTAGCGGTAATCTACCTCTGGCCACAGCTCAGGCAACTAGATAACCTACAGAGTTTCAAGCCAGACGCAGCCTAAGCCGTTTGCGGAAAGGTTTTTTCAAATTCTTGGATCAGATCATCAAGTTCCTCCAGAGCTTGGCGGATGTCGTTCTGGAGAGACTCGGAGAGATCAGGTTTGGCGATCAGGTCAAGCAGGTATTGACGCTGGGGATGAAGGCGGGTCAAATTATCACGTAAAGCTTGGGCATCCATGGTATTTTCCGATTTTGCCCATTATCTCACGCTGATTCGGTTACTTTGATTTTTCAACCAGTTCCTTGAAGGATTTACCTGCTGAGAAGGCGGGAACTTTGGTAGCTTCAATAGTCATTTTTTCGCCGGTTTGGGGATTACGACCTTCGCGTTGTTGGCGTTCACGGGGTTCAAAGGAGCCAAATCCCACTAAGGTAACTTTTTGACCCGTAGCAACTGCTTCCATCACGGCTTCTAGTGCCGCTGAGATGATGGTATCGCAGTCTTTCTTAGTATGGTTGGTCATTTTGGCTACGGCATCTACCAATTCGCCTTTATTCACTGGATGCTCCTCATAAAACAGGTTGGTGGGCTTGACTCAAACCGGGTTTCCGATGGCACAGAAAAGGTGAAACGCGCTTGAGACAAGAGTTTCAATGCCATATTCTACACTTTTTGAGGACAGACACAATAGGATTTTATGCCTTTTAACGAGAATGATGACGGCGTCGGTGATGTTTGGAAGCTATTGGCAATTTGGCACTCTGGTTTTTGTATAAATAATGACGATAAATACTAGCGACAATGGGTGCGGCATCACTGCCCCCATGACCGCCTTGTTCGACCATCACTGAGACGGCAATCTGAGGATTATCATAGGGTGCATAGCCCACATAAACTGCATTGGTGCGATGGCCCGTGACTTCAGCGGTACCCGATTTACCAGCATTAGAAAAACTACCCAAAGCCCGGTAAGCTGTGCCGCCCGGACGCACAACCCCACGCAATCCCCGCTGAATCACCTCTAAAGTTTTGGGCGATAGACCGAGATCCTGACGTTCAACGGGTAAACCTTTTTTGAGATGGGGTGTGAGCAAGTACCCACCATTGGCGACAGCTGCCATCATCAGGGCATTTTGGAGCGGAGTTACTAGCAAAAAACCTTGACCAATGGCAAAGTTGGCAGTGTCGCCCACAGACCACGCCTTACCATAAAGACGCAGTTTCCAAGCTTCTGATGGCACTAGACCAGGTGATTCGGAAGATAATTTGAGAGCAGTGCGTTCGCCAAAACCAAATTTGCGCGCCATATCCAAGATCTTCTCAGGTCCGACTTTTAGCCCGACTTGATAAAAGAAGGTATCGGCACTGACGGCGAGCGCCCGTTCAAAACCAATCACCCCCCAGCCCCGAAGGTTGTGTTCATGAAAAACCCGTCCCCCAATGCGTAAGCCCGCCGAGGTGCGCAAACGACTACTAGGATTCATCAAGCCTGATTCGAGGGCGGCGGCGGTCATAATAATTTTGAAAGTACTGGCCGGAGGATAGGGACGCACGGCGCGGTTGAGTAATGGATGATCAAGTTCCTGAAAACTTTTCCAAAGCTCGGGGGTAATGGGCTTCGAGAACATATCGGGATTAAAACTAGGGCTGCTCGCCATGACCAAGACTTCGCCTGTTTTGACATCGACGGCAACGACTGCACCCCGGCGTTTTCCTAGACCAGCTTCGGCAATTTTTTGTAATTCGATATCAAGACTGAGATTAAGCTGCTTACCCGCTTTGGCCTCCATTTTGCCAAGGTCACGAATTTTTTGACCAGCAGCGTTCACTTCACGTAGTTCACCGCCCCATTTACCATGCAATTCTTCTTCAAAAATACGTTCAGCACCGATTTTGCCGACGATGTCACCGGGGTGATAATCTTGGTTTTCGTCTTGCCGTCGCTTGAGTTCTTTTTCGGAGATGGCACCTGTATAGCCAATCACCTGAGCTGCCGTGCTGCCATAGGGATATTCACGGGCAGTTTCGACGACGACTTGTACGCCAGGAAGTTGGTCTTGGTATTCATTGATCATCGTGATCAGGGCTGGCTCCAACCCCTGTAAAATCCGAACCGGATAGGGCGAGCGATAGCCTGCTTGATCGAGTAATGTGGTCATTTCTTCCACGCTCAAATGAACGTAGGGCGAGAGTTTGGTCAATATTGCAGGCCAGTCCTTTTTGCGGTTATTGGCAGGCTCTAGATAAAGAGCATAAACTTGCTTGCGGCTGGCCAAAATATGACCATTGCGGTCATGGATCTCACCGCGTCCGGGAGGATGGTACCAAGGACGAATACGATTTTTTTCGGCACGCTCGCGGTAAACTTGTCCTTCCCATAGTTGCAAATACACCAGACGGCTACCAATGCCCCCTAGCAAGAGCACGACAATACCTAGCAAGACTAGCCCCTTTAGGCTGCTTCCGCTTTGACGACGTTCTTCTGTGAGATCTAGGACATCAACCATGATGGTCTGGAAAGGTTCTGAGTCAGAATAGCAGATCTTCGCTGACTCGGGGTTTCACTTAGCCAAGATAAGGATTGCCTATCTGCTCACTAAAGACATTCATGCTCAGGGGTAGACGTCCCGGATTTTTGCGCGGTTCGGCAGCATACCCCAATGGCACAATGACAGCAATCACCAAATCGGGATCATCCGAGCCGATCACGGCCTTGACCTTATCTTCTAGCCAACCATTCATAAAACAGGTCGCTAACCCCAAACTCTCAGCAGCGAGCACCAGATGGGTGGCGGCAATCATCGCATCTTTGATAGCATACTCGCGACGCTGCTCGCCCAGACTGGCTTGGAATGTAGGAATGGAGGTTTTAAAATAATTGATCGTGGCTTCTGACCAAGCACCAAGTTGTGCGGCGGTTTCATACATCAGCGTCAAATCTTTTTCGCCAGCACGGGCATCAGCGGCAAAAACAAAGGTGATCGGAGCTTGGACTATCTGCTGCTGTCCCCAAGCAGCAGCGGCGAGAGCGGCTTTTTGGGCTTCGTCTTGAATCAAGATAATCCGCCAACTCTGGGTGTTATAGCTACTCGGAGCGGCTACAGTAAGTTCGATCAGTTGCTGCAACACCTCTGGACTAATCGGCTGGGGCGTAAAGGTTTTGATCGAACGGCGTTGATGGATAGCGTCAGGGACGGTTAAGGGCTGCATGGGTTGGGTTCCGATCTAGGGTTGGACAGTAGTCGCAGACTGATTAAACAAAACCGAGCGCGATTGCTCAATATTTTGGGTTTGCTGCTCAAAGCTCTCGGCTTGGGCGTAAGCGCGCACCGTGGCAGTGCGCTGAGCAATGGTATCAAACCAACGTTTGAGATGCACGAAATCATCAAGGTTTTGGCCTTGACGCTCATGGGGCACAATCCAGGGATAGCTTGCCACATCAGCAATAGAGTAGGCTCCAGCGATGAATTCCCGGTCTGCTAACCGCCGATTGAGCACGGCATAAAGCCGCCCGGTTTCATTGACATAGCGGTTGATAGCGTAAGGAATTTTTTCAGGAGCGTATTGGCTAAAATGATGATTTTGACCCGCCATCGGCCCGAGACCACCTATTTGCCAAAACAACCACTGCAAAACCTCAACTCGTCCCCGCAAATCAGCAGGGATCAACTGTCCTGTTTTTTCGGCGAGATAGAGCAAGATTGCCCCTGATTCAAACACCGAAATCGGCGCACCGCCACCACTTGGCTCGGGGTCAACTAAGGCTGGCATGCGGTTATTGGGCGCGATTTTCAAAAATTCTGGTTTAAATTGAGCTCCTGAGCCGATATTGATCGGGAAAATCTGATACGGTAAACCAACTTCTTCAAGAAATAACGTGATCTTATGACCATTGGGCGTGGGCCAATAATAAAGTTCGAGCATGACATTCTCCTAGAGCATGGGTTACCAAGCGAGCGGTTGACGATTCCGAAAAAAGCCTCCTGTGGGCGCGCCATCCGCTAAAGTCGCAAGCCACACAATCGTATCGGCACCTTCTTCGGGACTACGCGGGGCGTTAGGCCCACCCATTGCGGTGCGTACCCAGCCCGGACACACGGCGTTAACTAAAATATTGGTGTCCTTGAGTTCGTGGGCAAAAATCCGAGTCAATGCATTGAGAGCTGTCTTAGACATGCGATAGCTAGGGTAACCGCTCGCCATATCACTGAGTTGTCCAGCACCCGAAGAAACATTGACCACCCGCCCATAGTTATGACGTTTCATCAGCGGGATCAGCTTTTGGGAAACCAATAATGGACCCATCAGATTTGCCGCGAGCGTAGCCTCAAGGGTGCTAACCTGGGTCTCAAAAATACTGCCGGTCGTGCCATCTAGGTTATCTAGCCAAAGCGCTGCGTTGTTGACTAAGACATCTAAACGGTCAAATTTGCTTTCCAAAAAACTCTTGAGCTGGTTTACGCTCGCGAGGTCACTGACATCTAAGGGCTGAGTTAGTACATCTAGCCCTTCGCTTTTGAGCAACGCAACGGCGGCGTCTCCTTTGGCTGGATCGCGACTCGTGAGCACAACTTGTAAACCCTGCTGTGCTAGTCCGCGTACTACCGCCAAACCAATCCCTTGTAGCTTGTTGGCTCCGGTTACTACGGCAACTTTTTTGTAATCCATAAGGTTTCCTAGGCGGATGGCTGACCAATAATTCGATTTTCTCGAATAATTAAACTATACCCTGCCTAGAAGCTAAGGGCAAGGAAATTGTGAGAGTACGCCCAAAAAGACTGACGAAAAACAAGGCTTCAAGTACGATTAAGTTGGCTAAAACTGCTGGAGATCATCCCCATGCCTTCCTGGGTCTTTTTTATTGCTCTCGGTTTACTGGTGTCATTTGTGGGCGGGATTGTCTTTTTGTTATTTACCCTCTCCAAAAAAGGTCAACGCTTATTTTAGATGGACAACAAAAAGGGCGGCCTTAGGCTCGCCCCTTTTGTCCAAAAATACCCATCACGTCTTAGGCGAAGACTGCTACTTGACCGACTTGGACTTGACTAAAACGTTTTTCAACGACTGCCCAGTTGATATTTTTGACGAAGGCCTCTTCGTATTTTTTGCGCTCTGTCGGTAGATAGTCGCCCACATAAGCATGTTCCCACACATCCATGATCAGCAACATGGTTGCAGCAACTGGGTGGTTACCTTCATGATCAGCAATCCAGACATTGAAAAGATTGCCTGTCACGGTGTCCATATACAAGGCCGCCCAGCCAATCCCGCGTACTAGACCCGTATTGATGAGGTCAGTTTTCCAGTTTTCGTAGCTACCCCAAGTATCAGTGATTTTTTCGTAGAGGGCACTGCCGGGGCTAAGTTCGCCACCTTGGGCTTTGAGATTGGAGAAATAGTACTCATGCAGACGCATCCCGTCAAATTCAAAACTAAAACGGCGCTTCAGTTCGTTATATTCGGGGGTGCCGCCTTTGCCTTGGAGGACAAGCTGAGCGAGGGTGTCTTGGATCTTGTTGAGATTAGTGACGTAGCCTTCGTAGAGTTTGTAATGGCTGTCGAGTTGCTTATCAGAGATGCCATCGAGACCCGTGAGGGTGAATTTGGTTGCGGTATAAGCCATGAGTAGCGTCCTAACTGTGTTACGTTTCCTACAAAAAGTATAGACTCAGACTCCCCTCTGCGCCTAGGGGGGCATTCTTAACCAAAGCGTGCATAAGAGAAACTTGGTGCTAGGATTTTTGTCACGGGTCTAGAGAGAATGCATGTGTTAGCTCCAGATTATCGGGCATGGGTCGAAATCAATCCGCACGCCTTAGCCCACAATATTCGCTGTTTACAGCAATGGATTGGGACGCGTGTGGCTCTACTAGCGGTTGTCAAAGCCGATGCCTATGGTCATGGCGCAGTCATGGTCGGTGAGACGGCTCTGGCCTGTGGCGTACAGTGGCTTGGGGTCGCCACGATTGATGAGGGCATCCAGCTGCGTCGCGCTGGGTTAAACGGGCCGATTCTATTGATGGGCGCAACCAACAGCCGTGATGAAGTACAAACTGTCGCCCATTGGCAGTTGCAACCCACGATTTGTACGCCTCGTCAAGCCTTGGTCTACAACGAGACCCTAAGCCAGCCGCTTACGGCTCACCTCAAAATTGATACGGGCATGACACGCTTAGGCACCCGCTGGCAAGAAGCATTGGCCTTTGTGCGTCTCGTCCATCATTTGCCTCACATACAACCTCTTGGTCTTTACTCGCACTTAGCGACCACAACCTTTGCCCAAGGTATTGCCCAGCAGGTAGAGCGTTTTGAAGAAGTAGTAGTCCAAGCCCGGGCTGAGAAGATTTTACCCCCCTTACTTCATTTGGCTAATTCCGCTGGCACACTGCTTTGTGCACACTTGCACTATGACTTGGTGCGGGTGGGGCTAGCTTTATATGGATTTAGTCCTGCGCCTCATTTGAGTCATTTACCCCTCAAGCCAGTGCTTTCTCTCAAGGCACGGGTTACCCAAGTCCAAGAAGTACCCGCCGCAACAGGTGTCAGTTACGGTTATCTCTTTACGACTGAACGTCCATCAACCTTGGCAACTGTGGCGATTGGTTATGCAGATGGCCTACCACGTAATCTTTCTGGACAGATAGAGGTCTTAGTTCATGGTCAACGGGCTCCGCAAGTAGGTGCCATTACCATGGATCAGTGTGTCATTGATGTCACGGATATTACTGGGGTCAACCCAGGTGATGTGGTGACATTATTGGGTGAGCAGGGTGGACATAGGATCAGTGCTGAGTCTTGGGCTGCTACGCTCAATACAATTTCCTATGAGATTATCTGCGGTTTTAAGCATCGTTTGCCGCGTTTGGTGAGTAGTCCTGATGCGGTGGGTTTGCCCGCTGCCGATTTTGGGAGAGCCTGAGTTAATTCATGGCCTCAGCGCCGCCTACGACTTCCATAATCTGTTGGGTGATACTGGCTTGACGAGCTTTGTTATATTCGAGCGTGAGACGACCAATCAGTTTTTTGGCATTATCCGAAGCCGCGCTCATTGCCGTCATCCGCGAGGCTAATTCGCTGGCAGAGGACTCTTGCAATGCACGCAGAATCTGACTTTGAAGATATAAGGGCAACAACGAATCCAGGATTTGCACTGGATCTTGCTCAAAGATCATATCCGCCGGAATTTCCCGAGTGCTGACATTTGATTTTTCCCGTGATACAACAAAAGAACCTTCTTTAGAAGTCATCCGAAACATTACATCTTCGGCACCCAAGCCCGTCAAATCTAATGGTAATAAAGGCTGAACATTGGGCTTGGAGGCAATCAGTGAAACAAAGCGTGTGTAGATCATCAATACGGCATCTACTTCTTCTGCCAAAAAACTATTGAGTAGCTCGTCGGCAATCATCAGCGCTTCGGCAGCTGTGGGAACCTGAGGAAGGTTACTGTGGGCTTTGCCAATGGTGTAATTAGACCGCTTGAAAAAATTAACGGCTTTGGTGCCTACAGGATAGACACATACTTCTTTACCTTCATCAGTTAATTTACGCAGTTCCCCGATGGCGCGGCGCAAGATATTGGAGTTGTAGCCACCACACAGTCCGCGATCAGAACTCAGAACTAGAACCGCTACCCGCTTGACTTCGCGGGGCTTAAGCAAGGGTAAATCCACCGCTTCGAGACTGAGTCGACCCTGCAACCGGGCAATAACTTCAACTAATTTGTCTGCAAAAGGACGGGAGCCTAAAACTTGTTCTTGAGCACGACGTACTTTTGCCGCTGCTACCAAGCGCATGGCCTTGGTAATTTTTTGTGTGTTGGTCACAGATTTGATGCGATCCCGGATACCCCGTAAATTCGCCATGATTGCCCCTAACTTGCGCTTGTTAAGCATCGTAACATGGTTGGGACAGTTCACGAACTGCCCCAACCTAGCCGTGATGGGCTACATCTTCATGCCTTTCATTTTGTCAATAATTTTGGCAAGTAGGGCTTTGTTAGATTTGAGCAAGACGTTGTTTTGTTGGGCAAAACTGCCTTCTTTAGCAGGAGCGGCAGGCAAAATAATCCCGAGTTTCTCAACTGCACCTTTGAGGATATCGCGATTTTGCAATAGGATGGCGTTGTTTTGCTCAACGAGGGTTGCAGCAGTAGGAGGCGGGGTTTCGACGGGGACTGCCCCTAATTTGGCGGCGATAGCTTTAAAGGTCAATTGATTTTCGAGAAAAAGAATGTGATTTTTTTCTAAGACTGAACCAAAGTCCGTATCCCCTTTCACAGACTCGAGAATACCGATTGCGGTAACGCGATTTTCTTTAACCAACAGGTTGTTTTCTTTGAGATAAGCCTCATCGATCTTGATGTCAGCGGCCATGACTACGGGGTTGACCGTAAGAGCTGAACTAGTGACTAACGTGGTCATGATCAAAGCGCGCAACATAAGGGAACTTAGTTTGGTAAACATGTCAAATCAACTCCAAAGAGACTTGGGGCTAACCCTATCACGATGCGGTAGTAATCTAGGCACGTGCCATATCAAAAAGCTATAGACCTAATTCTATTTGGTTATATAGCAAACCTATTTGAGATATAGAATGATTATAAGTTCATCTTGACCCCCATGGAAGACCTGATCACTCTCATCAACAGCAATCCCGATCCGCGAGTGCTCAAACGTGCGCTTGCCGTAAAAATGAGCTTGCAGAAGTA
>JBBRQP010000043.1:0-25536 GCA_038226175.1 Gloeobacterales cyanobacterium | reverse complement strand
GCAATTATTCGTTGTGAGCCTTCTTTATTGAAGTAGGCAGCTAAAATCCGTTGGCGCAGATCCACTGAATATGGTTTTCCCATCACCCTCTCCATTTAGTCCAATTAATATAGCTCTTTCACTTGAAAATTGCTGTAAAGACCCAATACCGGAACTTTGAGGGTTGAGGTGATATCTAAGGGAAACTGGGGTTTGAGGGCAGTTTTTTCACCAGTCAAAGGGCCATACCAAGCAATACCAGCCTTAACCTGAGGATTGTGATTGGCATAAAGCCAGACTATACGCCCGCCCCAACAAAACCCCGTGATTGCAAGTTTGCTCAGATCAGCTTGACCCATATTTTTTAGATAGGCCACACTGGCATCAAGATCAGAGAGTACTTGTGCATCAGGCACTTGCTTGACTACCTGTAAAATATCTTCGATTTTACTTAATTTGGTGACATCCCCTTGGCGCGCATACAGCTCTGGAGCCAGCGCTAGGTAGCCGAGTTTTGCTAGACGGCGGCAGACATCTTTGATATGTTCGTGAACGCCAAATATTTCTTGAACAACCAAGACCACCGGAAAATTTTTGCCCCGGTCAGGCATCGCTTGGTAGGCCGGAATTGTACCATCAGCTACGGGTATTTGTACGACTTCGGTTTTGAGATTATTGCTATTGGTGCTGATGGCGGTCGCCATGACAGGTTGGACAGCTAGGGCAAATCCGGCACTCAGGGTGCTTACTACAAAATCACGGCGGGTAGTTTCTGAGGAGCGCGACAAGGGTGGGTTCATGGTTATAAGCAAATTATTTCTCACTTACAATACGTGTTCCCGCCATACTCCGGATCTGCTCAAAGGCATAGAGCCTTGCCCATAGACCAACAAGCCTGGGCGATAATCCAATCTTCTTCGGTATGGATAATCAGTACGCGCACCGCCGAATCGGGCTGACTGATCTCGGTATCACGGGGTGATTGTTGGTTTTTTTGGTGGTCTAGCTTGAGACCCAAAAACCCTAACCCTTCACAAGCAGCAGCCCGGATCGCTGGCGAGTTTTCGCCGATCCCAGCGGTGAATACTAGGGTATCTAAACCGCCTAGGCTCATCAGCATGGCTCCGAGTTCTGAACGTAAACGATGACCATACACTTCAAGGGCTAATTTGGCCTGTGGATTGCCCTGGTTGCTCGCCTGTTGTACTTCTCGCAAGTCATTAGAGAGACCAGAAAGTCCTTTGAGTCCAGATTCCTGATTGAGTATGCGTTCGAGATCATCGGCTGTGCAATTTGTTTGGCGTAATAAATAGATCACAATACTCGGATCAATCGAACCTGAACGACTGCCCATCATCAATCCTGCCAAAGGCGTAAACCCCATCGTCGTATCGACACTTTTGCCGTCTCGGATTGCCGCGAGTGAAGCACCATTACCTAAATGGCAGATGATCATGCGTGATGGCATCTCTGCCAAAAGCTCAGCTGCCCGAGAAAGGCAATACTGATAACTCAAACCATGAAAGCCATAACGCCTTATGCCCTGCTCTAGCCAAGCAGCGGAGCCCGGGTAGATATAAGCTGCAGGCGATAACGCATGATGAAACGCCGTATCAAACACGGCAATTTGGGGCATGTGAGTACCCAAAATCGCGCTGATGGCTTCGATCCCCGCTAGACTTGCTGCATTATGTACAGGAGCAAGCATGACTAAATTAGCTAAGTCAGCTTTGACCTGCTCGGTAATCAATACGGGGTCTTGATAATCGCAACCTCCATGCACAAAACGATGACCGATGATATCAATATCAGTTTTATCTGCCAATACTTGGGTATGACCTTGCCACAGCGTTTCTAATAAGCAAACTAATATTTCTGCTCGGGAAACCGTTGTAAAGGTGCGTTCTAAGGTGTAACGAGCTGTAGTCACTTTGAGCTGAACTTCGGCTTGTGTCCAGGTAATTTGTCCGCTCCACAATGGCTCTAGCGGCGACTCCGGTAGCGCGTTAAGACTATAGAGACAGCTTTTTTGCGTGCTCGACCCACTATTGAGAACCAGGATCTTCATCTAATAAGGCCACCGCCAATTTTTAATTTCGGGGACATCATCGCCGTGTTGCAAAATATAGTGCTTATGCTCAATTAACTTATCGCGCAGGATTTGTTTGACATAGGCTCCAGTGATTTGTAAGCTCGGTACGCGGTCAATCACATCTCCCGCTAGATGAAAGCGATCAAGATCATTAAGTACAACCATATCAAAGGGTGTAGTGGTCGTCCCTTCTTCTTTGTAGCCCCTTACGTGCAAATTATCATGATTGGTGCGGCGGTAGGTCAACCGATGAATCAACCAAGGATAACCGTGATAGGCAAAAATAACCGGTTTATCTTTGGTAAATAACGTATCAAAATCTCGGTCACTCAAACCATGGGGATGTTCGGTGGCGGGTTGTAGGGTCATGAGGTCAACTACATTGACGACTCTGATTTTTAATTGGGGAAAATATTGCCGTAATAGGTCTACTGCGGCTAGGGTCTCTAAAGTCGGAACATCCCCGGCACAGGCCATCACCACATCCGGTTCACCACCTTGATCATTGCTTGCCCATTCCCAAAGCCCAACTCCCGCCGTGCAGTGTTTGACCGCGGCCTCCATATCCAGATATTGTAAGGCCGGTTGTTTACCCGCAACAATGACATTGACATAATGCTTACTACGTAGACAATGATCAGTTACCGATAGCAAAGTATTAGCATCAGGGGGCAAATAGACGCGGATAACTTCGGCCTTTTTGTTAATTACATGGTCAATAAAACCAGGGTCTTGATGGCTAAAGCCATTATGATCTTGCCGCCAAACATGGGAGGTCAAGAGATAATTAAGCGAGGCAATGGGTCTGCGCCAGGGAATATGCCGGGTTGTTTTGAGCCACTTAGCATGTTGGTTAAACATCGAATCAATAATATGAATAAACGCCTCATAGCACGAGAAAAACCCGTGTCGACCAGTGAGCAAATATCCCTCCAGCCAGCCCTGACATAGATGCTCACTGAGTACCTCCATCACCCGCCCATCAGCAGCCAGATGATCATCACTTGCGAGCACCCCATCTAGCCAAATCCGGTTAGTCTCTTCAAAAAGTGAACCCAACCGATTGGATGCGGTTTCATCAGGCCCCATCACCCTAAAATTGCGTTCAGTTTCATTAAGATGCATCACATCCCGCAAAAAATCTCCCATCACCCGCGTAGCCTCGGCTAGGCCAGTTCCTGGTTTGGGCACGGCGACGGCATAGGCCCGAAAATCTGGTAAATGCAGAGGCTTGAGTAAGAGTCCGCCATTGGCATGGGGATTATCACTCATGCGCCGTGTGCCCTGTGGTGCCAGCTCAGCTAAGTCTGGCTTGAGCTTACCAGTCTCATCAAAGAGTTCCTCTGGACGATAGCTTTTGAGCCAGTCTTCGAGGAGTTTTACATGTTCGGGTTTGGTCGCCAGATCGGTCAAAGGTACTTGATGGGAGCGCCAAGAACCTTCCGTTGGGAGGCCGTCTACGGTTTTGGGCCCAGTCCAACCCTTAGGTGAACGTAGGACAATCATTGGCCAGCGGGGGCGTTGCGGGTTATTTTCAGCACGGGCTTGCTGCTGGATAACCCGAATCTCAGCGATCACCTGCTCTAGGACTAGCGCCATCCTCTGGTGCATGAGCTGAGGGTCTGAGCCCGTGACGAAATAGGGCTGATAGCCATAGCCAATCAGCAAATTAGTCAATTCTGCTTCGGGCATCCGCGCCAAAATAGTCGGATTAGCAATTTTGTAGCCGTTGAGGTGCAAAATCGGGAGTACCGCCCCATCACGAATCGGGTTAAGAAATTTGTTACTATGCCAACTCGCCGCCAAAGGGCCGGTTTCGGCCTCACCATCGCCAATCACACAAGCTGCAATCAAATCAGGATTATCAAATACAGCACCGTAGGCGTGCAGCAGAGCATAGCCTAATTCACCGCCCTCATGGATTGAGCCGGGGGTTTCGGGGGCAACATGACTGGGAATACCACCAGGGAAAGAAAACTGACGAAATAAACGCTTGAGTCCTGCAGTATTCTGACTAATTTCTGGATAATATTCGCTGTAGGTTCCTTCTAAATAAGTGTTGGCAACAATCCCCGGCCCACCATGACCAGAGCCTGCGATATAGATCATATTCAAGTCTTGGGCTTTGATTAGACGATTGAGATGCGCATAGATAAAATTTAGTCCCGGTGTGGTGCCCCAGTGTCCAAGTAAACGCGGCTTAATATGCGCCAAACTTAACGGCTCATGTAATAAGGGGTTATCAAGTAAATAAATTTGACCAACTGATAGATAATTGGCAGCGCGCCAGTAAGCATTAATCTTGTCTAGAGCATCGGCATTTAAGGCTTGATTTTGTAATGCAATCAAAGCTGTCATAGCTGACTCTAATGGGATTTACTAGGCAAGTTAACACTATTTTGGGGAGATCAGTATGTGTCCTAGGGTAGAGATGTTGTTTGTTCTGAAAGTCTCTCTTTTACTAAGTATGCCTTGGGTTCCCAATCTTAGGGCAGAGGGCTGTTAGCTACTTGAAAACCGCACAAGTCATTCGGACACAAATCTCTAGCCTTTCGAGCCTTCTCCCGCCCCTGTCGGTAAGAAAAATTTCTGACTAAAAGCAAAAAATACTAAAATCGGCACAATCGAAATCACCGAAGCCGCACTAATCAACCGCCAATCCTCTGAGAAGGCACTCGCCAAAGTTGCTACTCCGAGCGGTAGCGTAAAATAATCCGGGTCATCCACCATGATCAAAGGCCAGAGGAAATCTCCCCATAAGCCCACAAATGTAAATACTGCGAGCGTCGTCAACGCCGGACGCACCGCTGGCATTAAGACATACCACCAAGTTTGTAATAGGCCACATCCATCTAATCGCGCTGCTTCCTCCAACTCCTTGGGAATCCCCGCAAAAGCTTGACGCAGCAAAAACACCCCAAATGCTGACACGAGATAAGGAAAAACTAAGCCCAGATAAGTATTAAGCAAATGTAACTTGACCGCCAAAATATAGAGGGGAATCATCGTGATCTGAAAAGGGATCATCAGCGTACCGATAACCAACCAAAAAATCAGATTGCGACCAGGAAAACTAAGACGGGCCAGAGGATAAGCTGCCAACGAACAAAACAGTAAATTACAACCTACTGCCAAAAAAGAAACAATTACACTATTTAATAAATAGCGTCCAAAAGGATAATTTTGCCATAATAAAATAAAATTAGCCCAAGTCGCATGTTGCGGCAAAAACTGTGGAGGATACTGAAATATATTTTCGCTCGCCGACTTAAAAGCCGTACTAATTAACCAGAATAAAGGACTGACTAGCAATAAACCAATCAGGCTCAAAAACAAGTAGTAAAAGAGATTATTAAGCCAGGTATTTTTCATCATGTCAATCCTTGATTAAGGTTGCGACTTGGCCTAGCAGTAATTCTAAGTCCCAAGTATTTTCAGTAACTAGATTCGGCAGAGCTGGTAAAGAAACTTGAGGTAAATGCTCGCCCGTTAACTCAGCATAACGTTGCCAATAAAGCAGTTTGGGTGTCTGAATATAAAGATCACGGTACATGGTTGCAGCTTTTTGTTTGGTAGATAGTGCACCAGGAGTCAAGTGCCAAATTATATAATACAACTCAGCCTGCTCCTGAAGTTCAGTGGATTTCTCTAGTAACGTTACCAAACAGTGACAAGCAGTTTTGGCATCGATCAGCTTAAGAGCCAAGTCAAGATCAAGTCCTAACAATTCAGCTCGGAATAGATCTTCTTTGCGACTAGACGGTAACAAATCAGCAGTAATTTCTGCTAAAGCAGCTTGTGCTAAATGATAGGCAGATTGGCGAAGTTTGACTTGGGTCAAAATATTAAGATGAGAAGCTAAGCGAAATGAAATGTTAGTTTGTTTAGCTAACTTAATACCTAAGTTGATAATCCATTCACTTTTGGTTAAATCGTTCATAGCTAGATAAACTGCTGCTATACTATTGAGGGTAATCGTAATACCTTGACGATCAGTTAACTGCAACCCAATTGATAGATCTTGAGCGTAGCAAGCTAGGGCTGGACTATATTCACCTTCATCTTCATAAATCATTCCCATATTACATAAAGCGACACTCATACCTTTGCGGTCGCCAATTTGTGTACAGATAACTAACTTTTCTTGATAACATAGGAGGGCTTGATCATATTTGCCTTGGTCATAATAAACGGTACCAATATTGCCTAGTGCAACATTTACACCACGTTGGTCACGAATGCGTTGGGCAATGCTTAACTTTTGCTGATAGAAGTCTAAGGCTTTTTCTAGATCACCTTGTTCGTCATACACTAATCCCAAACGTCCGAGAGCAATACTTATTTCTCGCTCATCTACAGCTTCCTCAGCTAATAATAGATGTTGTTGGTGATAGCAAATAGCCTGCTCATAGTTTCCTTGGTAATAATAAACTACGCCAATATCACCGCTGACTTGCCCTAGTCCTAGGGGGTCATCTAAGGCCGTAAATCCGACTTGAGCTTGTTGTAAATAAGCTAATGCCTGATCATAAGTCCCTTGAAATAATAGTAATTCTCCCAAGGCTCGCTGACCCTGCGCCATGTGTTGCTGATCGCCTAAGCACTCAGCCAAAGTTAAGGCTTGTTGATAATGATCATGCGCTTCAGGACGACACCCAATCAACTCATAGACTTTACCTAATTTAAGCAAGGCTACAACTTTGTCTGATTCCGGTAGAGCCTTAATAGCTCTTTGATAGTAGTCAATTGCCACATCATTGACATAGGTGATTTGGGCTGATTGAGCAGCTTTAAAATACCAGATGGCTGCTGTCGTCTCTTGACCTGCCAAACTATAATGATCTCCAATCAATCCGGCATATTCAGCCGTGCGTTCTCGACTCACTGTACACAGCCATTCGGCAACTTGTTGATGATAGATTTTGCGCCGTCGCTTTAAGACACTTTCATAGGTCACATCACGTAATAGAGCATGTTTAAAAATATACTCTTCAGCTTCTAAAAAACTAGACTGATCCCGAATAAAAATAAATTCCCGCTCACGCAAATGCAACCACAATCTATCAGCTACGATGTGGGAATTAAGATGGCTGACAGCTTGATCCCAAAAGACGCGACCCACCACCGCAGCTTTTTGTAAAAGCTCTCTTGCCTGAAAAGGTAGGCTATCTAAACGTGCTTGTAGTAACGCATTTAAGGTAGATGGAATATGTAAATGATGCAGAGAAGTCATCTCAATTTCCCATATCTCTTCAGAGCTGCGAATTACGTCTTCTTCAATCAACATTTTAATGAGTTCTTCTACATAAAAAGGGTTGCCTTCAGCACTTTGAATGATTAAGTCCTCGAGAACCAGCGGTAAATAGTTAACTTGACGCAAAATATGTCGGACTAGCTGACGCATATCCGGTTCGATGAGGGGCTTGAGTGTAATCACAGTTTGGTTGTCAAACCACCCTGGATAGCGTTGGCTAAATTCGGGACGCGCTAGGCTTACGATCAGCAATGGTGCGTTAGGGTTGGTGTGACATAAGTGTCTCAAAAAGTCTAAAGAAGCCTCATCGGCCCAATGTAAATCCTCTAAAAATAAAACAGCAGGTGCTTTTTGGGTTATGACCATAAAAAACTGACAAAAATAGCGATAAGCACAGGCTTGTAATTGTCGTGGATCTTGGCGTAGGCGGTATACATCAGGATTGTGAGTGAAGTCAAAACCCAACAGTTGCCCCATTAGCGGAACGTGTTCGACGGCGTTGACATAACCAAACTCACGTAAGCCCTCGGTTAATTTTTCTTCGACTGCGCTGGTGCTATCACTATCACAAATATTAAATCTTCGACTAATCACATCACGCAGCAAAGCATAGGGAGACTTGCCTTTTTGTTGCCAAGCCCGACCCTTAAAATAAACAACGGTCCTAGGCAATAATTCTAACCAGTGGTCAAACTCATACAATAAGCGGGATTTACCCAAGCCCGCCTCCCCGAGCAGCGTGACGGTGTGCAACTGAGCTTGCGTACAAACTTCCTCAAAACAGGCTTGGAGTTGCCCAAGTTCGTGGCTGCGACCGATTAGACTAATCTCTAAACCTTCGATACCCCGCGTTTCTAAGCGGAAAGCTCGAGGTTTTTCGGCTAGTACCTGATAAACCTGAATCAAGTCTACTTTGCCTTTGACCCGCAACTGTGCCAAAACTTTTACCTCAAAGACCCCCCGCACTTCTCGATAGGTATCTTGAGAAATCAGAATACCGCCTACCGGAGCTGCTTGTTCCAACCGACTAGCCAAATTAACAGCATCCCCAATCGCGGTATATTCAAGGGTTGTACCGACGGTTCCGAGTAGTACCAGCCCCGTATGCAGACCAATTCGCAACTGTAGACCAGCGGAGTGCGGAAAATCTGCTACCGCTTGTTGCATCGCCAAAGCGGCTTGAATAGCCCGTTCTACATCGTCCTCTTGAGCCTCATCAATGCCAAATAAAGCCATGACGGCATCGCCCATATGTTTATCAATATGACCGCCATAGCGCAAAATCACTTGGTCTAACACTTGCCAAAATTGATTAACTAGATTTTGTACTTCCTCAGCATCCAAGGTCTCAGACAAAGCCGTAAAGCCAGAAATATCCGCAAATAGCACCGTGATCTGCTTGCGTTGCTCACGACGACTTCGGTTTTGTAACGCAGCAAGTTGGGCACGTAGGGGTGCCAGAGCGGTTTCCACCACCCGGTCACCTAAGGCAGGACGCTGACTTTCTAGTGTCGCAATCACCTGTTGTAAATGTTCTTGTTCCGGTAACAGCACAGCACCAACAACAAGAAACTACTTCTTTTGTATCATCACTTCCGAAATTTCCGATCATAAAGATCTGTGCGACTTCTATTGCCCGCTTAAGGCGCACTGCTCAATAACGGTTCAATCTCACTAATACTTACGGGCTGACCAGAAGTAAGCTGATCCGGCACGTCCACGAGCCACAAATAGCCTGTTGCCGTTTTGAGATCACCCGGTTGGACAGCTTGCCAAGCCGCCAGTAGACGCGGTAACTCTGCTTGTTCTAGTTGACCATCAGTAGTGTAGTGTTCTAGTGCCCCGAGACAGCCAATCGTTGGATTGGGTAAGGCAACGGGCTGAGCATAAAAAAATTCAGGGTTCTCGCCACTGCCATGGATGCGAATCAAGCTGCGTCCAATTTTGCCTGCCCAATAGCTCTGGGCAATTGCCGGATAAGTTTGCCAAGAAGCTGGCCACAAGTTGCGGTATAGCCCTTCATCAATGGGCATGGTGCCAGCCAAACCGGGTATAAATTGACTGGCTCCCGTTTCATTGGGCAAAAATATTTTGAACGAAGGAAATTGCCCAAAGGCACGAAATTCCTCAGGTGTGCGCGCAATTGTGCCTTCAATACGCATCAGGCCTTGCGGGGTTTGCCCAGAATTAAAATTCCAATCTACAGGATAAATCGAGCGTCCCAACAACAGCATCTGCCAGAGGGCTGCGTGCTCGCGGTAAAACTGTCCTTGGCTATCCTTGAGTAAGGTCAAACAAGGAATACTGCGGTCAGGCCGACAAAAAACATAGAGCTGCGGCACCGCAGCTAACTGGTGTTGGAGTAGATCCTGCAAGGGTGGTAGGGGCAGTAGCGGTTGTTCGATAGCTTCGATGGTCGTTCGCAATTGTAAATTTAACGACCAGAGTGGCATCCGCTCCTTGACCTGCTGTACCCAGCCCGTCAGCTCTCGTCCATCTCGGTGGAGGATCATCAGAGCCATGGCCACGAGTGCAGGGTCTTGGTTGGTGAGCAAAATTGTCTGTAATTTATCGGGCACAAATGCGTAAGCAACGCGTGTTTCGAGCTGCACTGGTCGCAGATAAAGCGCTGCTGCTGTGCGTAATGCGGCCTGGAGTGTAGGCAAGAGACTCGGTGCAACGTTAGATACAGCCGCCGCATCGAGCAACACACCGATCACGCGTTGAGCAGCAGCATCCGTGGGTTGGGTCAGCACCACACTCCAGAGTATTCTGCGCCAATGGGTACTATCTGTCAGGGGATGTTGGCTGAGGTCATAATTTTTGATCGTCAAAATTTTGGCGGCCTCTGTCCGTTGGCGGGCGCGCTCTAACTGAGCTGCTTGCGGAAAATTACCCGCCGCTTCTACCGTGGTACTCATCAGATGTAAAGCTAATCCCAGTCCCAGCAGCGTTTGTTTTAGCATCCAAGTTTTCAATTCCCATCGATATTCTAAGCGTTTGTTTTTGATCTGGATAGCTTAGATAAGACACAGGTGCATGGAGCACGGGCCGCTTTGCGCTAAAATAACGGTTCACGGGGTGGATTGGAATTTGCTATGAGTCAGAAAACGCTGTTTGATAAGGTTTGGGATTTACATACGGTGGGTCATTTACCGTCTGGGCAAACCCAGCTTTTTATCGGCCTACATCTGATTCATGAAGTAACCAGCCCACAGGCTTTTGCGATGCTGCGTGAACGCAATTTGAACGTATTATTTCCCAACCGTACAGTTGCCACTGTTGACCATATCGTTCCGACCCAAAATCAAGCGCGTCCTTTTGCCGATGCGATGGCAGAAGAAATGATGCAAGCCCTTGAGCAAAGCTGCCAAGCTAATGGCATTACGTTTCATAGTATTGGTTCTGGTAATCAGGGCGTGGTTCATGTAATTGCTCCTGAGCAGGGTTTGACGCAGCCGGGGATGACCATTGCCTGTGGCGATA
Source organism: Gloeobacterales cyanobacterium (assembly GCA_038226175.1). Classification (GTDB taxonomy): domain Bacteria; phylum Cyanobacteriota; class Cyanobacteriia; order Gloeobacterales; family Anthocerotibacteraceae; genus JBBRQP01. The sequence goes on along the minus strand of JBBRQP010000043.1, from coordinate 14,725 downwards.
GTCATACATCGACCCATGGCGCATTTGGAGCGATTGCTTTTGGCATTGGCACCAATCAAGTACGCGATGTTTTGGCATCTCAGACGCTTGCCCTAGCAAAATTAAAAGTCCGACGCATTGAGGTCAACGGCACGCTGAGTCAGGGGGTATTTGCCAAAGATGTAATCTTGCATGTGATTCGTAAATTAGGGGTCAAAGCTGGCGTGGGCTTTGCTTACGAATTTGCAGGAGACACAATAGCTGCGATGACCATGGAAGAACGGATGACCATCTGTAATATGGCTATCGAAGGCGGGGCGCGTTGTGGGTATGTTAATCCTGATGCCACGACGTTTGCCTATATGCAGGGACGCGATTTTGCCCCTAAGGCTGTGGACTGGCAAAAGGCTGTGGCCTGGTGGACAGCGCTCAGTAGCGATCACGATGCGGTTTATGATGATACGGTTATTTTTGAGGCTGCAGATATTGCGCCGACAGTGACTTGGGGTATCACACCCGGACAAGGTATCGCAGTGAATGAAATGGTGCCTCGGCCCGAAGATTTGCTGGCTGAAGACCGCCCTCTGGCTGTGGAAGCCTACCGCTATATGGATCTACAACCGGGTCAGCTTTTGGCTGGTACCAAAGTAGATGTTTGTTTTATCGGTAGTTGTACCAATGGTCGGATTAGTGACTTACGTGAGGCCGCCAAATTAGCCCAAGGCCGTCATGTGGCAGTGGGGGTCAAAGCCTTTGTAGTACCAGGTTCGGAACGGGTAAAACTCCAGGCCGAGGCTGAGGGGTTACACGAGATTTTTATCAAGGCTGGGTTTGAGTGGCGCGAGGCGGGTTGCTCGATGTGTCTGGCGATGAATCCCGACAAACTCGAAGGCCGTCAGGTGAGCGCCTCTTCTTCTAACCGTAATTTCAAAGGCCGTCAAGGTTCAGCGTCAGGTCGTACGTTATTGATGAGTCCGGCGATGGTGGTCGCAGCGGCAGTATCCGGCAAAGTCGCCGATGTGCGGGAGCTATTGTAATTGCGGTATCTTCAAAAACACCTTCTACTCTATATCCTGCTACAGCACTTATAGCTGTGACGATTCCCGACGCTGAGACATGGGGCGCGGAACTTACGCTAAAGTCCAGAAGAGCCATTAACAGCAGTTTCAACCGCCCACTGGATCACTTCAGCGGCAATATTACTATTGTTTAGCCCATCAATCTCCTGGATCCCAGTAGGGCTTGTGACATTAACTTCGGTGAGATAGGCACCAATTACGTCAAGACCCACAAAATAGAGACCATCCGCAACTAATCTAGGCGCGAGGTGGGCGCAGAGTTCTTGTTCATGGAGCGTAATATCGGTGATCACAGCTTTGCCACCTACGCGCATATTGCCCCGCATGTCACTACCTTGAGGAACCCGTAAAACGGCACCTAAGGGTTTACCCGCCAGTACGATAATGCGTTTATCCCCCTGACGGGCTTCGGGTAAATAACGCTGGACCATGACTGGGATTGTTTGAAACTGGGTACTCATTTCAATCAGTGACTTTAAGTTTTTATCCTCAAGGCTCAACAAGAAGATACCTTCACCGCCCTTACCATCGAGTGGTTTTAAGACCGCTTGACCATGTTCTTCCAGAAATTCGAGAATTTCTTTAGGCCAAAAGGTAACAAGAGTTGCGGGTAGATAACGGGCAAAATTTAGCGCATACATTTTTTCATTAGCTAATCGTAAGCCCTGCGGTTGGTTCACAATCAAGGTTTTGTTAGGATCAACGCGATCTAATAAATATGTAGCCAGCAGATATTGACGGTCAATTGGTGGATCTTTACGCATGAAGACCACGGGCGTTTGTTGAAGATTGAGCCGTGCTTGTGCTCCCAATTCATAAAACGGTGTGGCCTCTAAATTTAGACGTACAGGACGCGCCCAGGCATGACATTCGCCGTTCGCCACAAATAAATCAACTACGCCACATACCCAAACCCGTTCACCGCGCGTCTGAGCTGCGACCATCAGAGCCAAAGAAGTATCATGGTGGGCCTGGAGGGTCGCAATCGGATCAATAATAAAAAGCAGTTCCATTTAGCGGTCACAGGCTGTGTCCTCTTGATCCTACTAGAAACGCTCGACGAACATCAATCCACCTCTTTTATGCTCAAAAACACCAATCTTTATCTCATCGGCATGATGGGCAGCGGCAAATCTACGGTCGGTCAACACTTGGCTACTGCACTTGGCTACCAGTTTTTTGATACAGATGCGCTGATTATGCAGATTACCCGACAAACTATCCCAGAACTATTTGCCACAGGGGAACCCACATTTAGAGCCATAGAAACCCAAGTCTTAGCGCAACTTACGCCCCATACCCGGCTGGTCGTTGCCACCGGTGGCGGCGTTGTCACTCAGCTGCCTAATTGGGCTTATTTACATACGGGTATAGTCGTATGGCTAGAGGTACCGTCTAAGCTACTTTGGCAACGCCTTAGTCAAGATACAACCCAACGTCCTCTGTTACAGACTAGCGAACATCTAGCCGAACTTTTTAAGCAGCGTGAAGCTCTCTATCGACAAGCTGATGTAATTGTCCAAGCTACGGCCTGCCCCGAGCGTGTCTGTGAACAGGTACTCATCGCAATCCAAGAACGATTGGCGCAGGATGCATCAAGTATCCCTGTCAGGTAGCCCTTGAGGACTGCAGCACCTCTTGTCACTTTTTCTAGTGATAGGTGGGGTACATATGAAGTAGACCTGACACGTTTTGCCCTATGAATAGTCTGCGCCCCCGCCTTACATCCCCGGATCAGTTGCCTGATTTACCCGTCAACTTACCTCAAGGGCTAGAAATAAGCCCCCAGCCGCGAGCGATTGCAGCCATTCTTCATGATCTAGCCCAACCTTTGCCCAGCCACTGTATTGCTCTACGCCGTCAAGGAGGCCAGACCATTAAATATGTGCCTTGGTACAAAGCAAATCGCTTGTTGGATTATCATACAGGCGGTCACTGGGAAGGACGCGTGACGCAAATCCACACCACAGCCGACCGCATCGTGATTACCTATGCGGTGACGATTCATGCGAGCGACGGCACCTACACCCGTGAGGCGGCAGGAACTGAATTACTCAAAGAAACCCTCTGGGACAAAGAAAGTCAGACTTGGATTACCCGCGAATTGCCCTATGGAGATTGTTCGAGCAATGCTGAGAGTATGGCCTTCCGGCGAGCCTGCGCCCGGTTTGGCTTAGCTCTAAATCTTTATGATAAGGACAAATAGCCCTGGATTTGCCGCCGCTCTTAAAATTGGCAGAGGGCTGGGGGTGAGGGCGTGGCAAACTGAACTTATGTCCCCCTTTTCTTTGACCACCGAATTTCTCAGTAATTTGGCTACCCTTGGCCTAAAAGCCTGTCTAGCCCGTTGGGAAAAAGTTGCAGTGCGGGTAATTTCCAAAGACTTTTTTAGCTTGCTCAAGGGGGAAATCGATCAAGTTGAGGTGCAAGGTCTGGCTTGGCAAAGTCCTCGCGGATTATCCTGTCGTGCTTTGTCTGTGCATACCGAACCTCTAGCACTAGATCTAGCAGCGATTCTCAGTGGTAAGATTTTGCTCAAGCAAGCCGTTGGAGCAACGGCGCAGGTAGCCCTAAATGCCGATGACTTTGCTCATTTATTGGTGAGTCCACTATTGGATGATTACTGGTCATCCCTAACCGTTGCCGATCAGCCGATTAGTGCCTTGCGTGTGGATGATTTGGTAGATGGAAAACTATTGCTCTCAGGTCAGTGGCAAGGAACAGCCTATCAATTTGAATTACAAGCAGGAACTGATGGCAAAGCATTGGTGAGTGGTTCACAAGATGATTTAGCCCGCGCACTGGCTGATTTTTTTAATCACCTCATGATTGATTTACAGGGTTTGGAACTCCGCTTGGATAAATTTACAATCACCCAAAATATCCTCCACCTAGATGCAAAAGCGAGGGTCTGGCAGTTCCCGCAAAAAGCATTGAACTTTTAGATAGTAAGGCTAATACAAGTTTAAACTTAGAGGTATGAAAAAAGTTGTCTGCAGGACATAGATTCATGGTTCAGAGAAAATGTGTGACGCAGTTATGGGTGGCTATTGCGATAATAACGGTTTTGATTCCTCTTCCAGCACTATCCCAAGCGCTCAAAACATTAGACGGTCGCCTATTGGTACCATCTAAAATTGACCAGACAATCCAACATTTACTAGTTACAAATCAGGTTACTGGGCTGGCGGTTGCCCTCATCAATCATGGGCGGGTTACCTATATTAAGACTTATGGTCAGCGTGATAAGACCCGCAAATTACCGCTGACAACCAATACTGTCTTATATGCGGCTTCTCTGACCAAAAGCGCATTTGGCTATATGATTATGCAGCTAGTTGATGAAGGGCGCATCAATCTTGACCGTTCGATTGCTGACTATTTGCCGCAAGCTTTACCTGATTATCCTAAATATGCTGATCTTGGTGAAGATCCTCGCTGGAAACAACTGACTTTCCGTATTCTGCTCAGTCATCAGAGCGGCTTCCAAAATTTTCGGTGGCTCGCTGCCGATGGTAAACTGCGTTTTTATCGCAATCCTGGTACACGCTTCGGCTATTCAGGTGAAGGCATTAATCTTAGTCAATTTGTCCTTGAAAAAGGGCTAGGCATTGATGTACAGCGGGAGATGCAACGCCGTGTCTTTAACCGCTTCGGCATGACGCGCACATCCCTAGTATGGCGTCCTGATTTTGCTGACAACTATGCTCAGGGTTACCAAGAAAACGGCAGTCTTCAAGAACATGATCAGCGCGAAAATGTCCGTGCTGCTGGTTCGATTGATACGACAATTACAGACTGGGCAAATTTTCTTGCGGGGGTATCGCGTGGTGAAGGTCTCAGTCGGTTTGCTCACGCGGAGATGGTTAAACGCCAGGTTTTAATCGATAGCCCCCAGCAGTTTCCTACCTTGCTACCTGAGCACACTGAGCAATGGAAAAAGATTGCTTTAGGCTATGGGATTGGCTGGGGCATCTTTAGAACTCCTTTTGGGGACAGCTATTTCAAAGAAGGACATGATGATGGAACCGCAAACTATAGCCTATGCCTTGATCACAAACAGAGCTGTATCCTACTCATGTCAAACAGTGTGCGGGCTGAGGGCATCTTTACGACATTGGTTAATGAACTCCTAGGGCCTGTTAATTTGCCCTGGCAATGGGAAAGCTATGCTCCTGCTGCAGACATCCCTAATCCTAAAAACCTGCTTAAGCTAAAAACCCATTTGCAAAGCTTCAGGTCTCAAAATTCAAGCCTTCTAACGGCGCAAACCCCTGACGTTGGACATTTTCGGTGATCGTCCGTGGGTCTAAAAACTGTAACAAATAATCTGGCCCGCCTGCTTTTGTACCCAAACCACTCAGCTTAAAACCGCCAAAAGGCTGTCGTTCAACAATAGCCCCGGTCGTCGTGCGGTTGATATACAGATTGCCCACTGCAAAATCAGCCCGCGCCTCAGTAATATGTGACGGCGTCCGCGAATACAGACCACCTGTCAGCGCGTAGGGCGTGCCATTGGCAATAGTCAGGGCTGCAGCAAAATTGGGGGCTGTGATGACTGCTAGGACAGGGCCAAAAATCTCCTCTTGGGCAAGTGAAGACGCAGGATCGACATCGGCAATAATCGTTGGGCCTACATAATAGCCCACTGTGGGAGCCGCTTGTTGCAAAACGACACGGCCTTGACTGGCTGCTTGGGCGAGATAGCGGTTAATGCGGTCTTGGGAAACCCCATCAATCACCGGAACAATGCGATTCGCGGGATCAAGGGGTGAGCCGATCGCTAAAGACCGTACAGCTTCGACCAAACGCTCCAGAAAAGATTCATAAATCGGTGCCAGCACGATCACCCGCGAGCAGGCCGAACACTTCTGACCACTATAACCAAAAGCTGATTGCAAAACGCCTAGTACGGCTTGGTCTAAGTCCGCACTCTCATCGATGATGATGGCATTTTTACCACCCATCTCAGCAATCACCCGCTTCATATGCGTCTGACCGGGTTGAATTTGAGCGCAAGTTTGATAAATCTGACAACCCACCGCCCTCGAACCTGTAAACGCCACAATTGACGTGAGAGGATGTTTGACCAAATAAGCCCCTACTTCTTCACCTGTGCCCGGTAAATAACTCAAGACGCCAGCGGGTAAGCCTGCCTCAGCAAGCAGCCGCATAATCAAAGCCCCAATTACCGAAGACTGCTCAGAAGGCTTGAGAATCACGGTATTGCCTGTCACCAGAGCGGCTACGGTCATACCCAAAGGAATCGCCAAAGGAAAATTCCAAGGCCCAATCACCACAGCAACCCCACGCGGCCAATAGTGATAAAAGTTAGTTTCTCCAGCGACATCATGGGCTTGACCAGCATCTAGCTGACGCATTTGTTGGGCATAATAGCGGCAAAAGTCAATGGCTTCGGATACTTCTGCATCAGCTTCACAAATCGGCTTAGCTACTTCGTAGAGCAACCAAGCAATAAATTCAAAGCGTTGTGCTTCCAAAAGGTCAGCTGCTTTTTCTAAAATCAAAGCCCGTTCATCTGCTGTGGTTTTACGCCAAGTTGTGAAAGTTTTATGAGCAGTTTGTAAGGCATCTTCGGCATGGGTCGTATTGCCATAACCAATAGTCCCGATGATCTGCTGAGGATTAGCCGGATTAACCGAAGGGGTAAGCCTAGTAGCAGTGAAAATTTCGGTAGTAATAAAGGGGTTGTAGCGTTGACCCAACTTACTCTCTACAGTAGCTAGAGCAGCTTTGATCTTGGCGCGAGGTGCTGCTTGAGAAAAATCCTGATTGGCACTATTGCTAAATCTAGAAGGCATCTTAAGCGGCATGGGGGTCGTGGGTGTGGCAACTGGAGCTTGCAAGAGCGTCTTAATATCAACACTGCTACTGACACTTTGCCGCAAAAATGACGTGTTAGCGGTGTTTTCGAGTAACCGACGAATCAAATAGGCCATGCCCGGTAGCAAATCTCCGTAAGGACTATAGACTCTGACGCGGCGTTCTAGACCCGATACCGCTTGCGCATATTTATCCGCCATACCATAGAGCATTTGAATCTCAAAAGCATGATCAGGAACTTGATAAGTTTCTGCCAACACTAGAGCCTGAGCGAGCGAACGGACATTATGACTCGCAATCGCTGTATTGACATAGGCATGATTTTTTAACAACAAGTCAGTAATACGTTCAAAATTAAGATCAGTCTGAGCCTTATCTGTGTACACCGGAATCGGCCAGTGTTCTTGGCTTGAGCGAATTACTTCTTGATCCCAATAGGCTCCTTTGACCAAGCGTACTGTAACCGCTTTACCCCGTTGTTTAGCCCAAGCAATAATTTGTTCGGTATCCTGATAACTATCTTGTAAGTAGGCTTGAACGGTCATACCCACATCAGAGCGGGCGCTAAATTCCGGTTGCAATAACAAATCTTGAATAATCTGATAGGTCAAATCCTTATAAGCGTACTGCTCCATGTCAATATGCACAAAGGAGCCTGTCTCTTGGGCCTTAGCGAGTAACCGACGCAAACGCATTTGAACCTGCTGTTGGGTGCCTTCGGGATTGAGCGGGTCAAACTGAGAAAATAGAGCACTGAGTTTGACTGAGATACTAACTCTAGGTAAGGCAATACCATCAGCCTCATCGAGTTGGCTAATCTTAGTCCAGTGCTGGGCAGCTTCACAGAGAACTGCCATTAGATCCAAATACCGTTGCATATAGCGTTCGGCTTCGACCTCAGAGGTCGTGGCCTCACCGAGCAAGTCTACAGAAAAAGCCAGTTTCTTTTTACGTAATTGGGTAATCGCCTGTAGCGCTTCGGTCACCGTCGAGCCACAGATAAAACGTTTAGCCAACTGTTGGGCACCCATGGTCATAGCTGAAGCCGCCGCTTGGGCCGGTAGCGAGTCGGGCTTAGCGTAGTTGAGAGATTTTTGTAGAAGTTCGGGTAGCGATAAGCCCCGTTGTACCAAATATTCCTGCATATGCCGGGCGACTTCCGGTTTGCTATGCAAGGCAGGCAAACAGTCTACCAAGCGAAACAACTCAACGCGTAGCTGCTCATCGGCCATTGCCCATTCCATGAGCTTGTCATCCCACCAAGTCTTTTTGAGTAGCGCAGCTACGCCCCACTCACTGCTACTTTTTTGTAAAATTTGGGTGCCTAAACGAAGAATTTGGGATTCGCGGTCAAGATTAACGGTGGTCATCGGTTTGGTAGAATGCGCCTTTAGCTATTCTAGGCGGCTTACCCAACTGACTTTACAAATCACTCACACCTACGGGGTTTGTTCACCAGCTGGAAGCTCCGAAGTTGACACCTCGATAACTGCATCACTTTCTGGAGCTAAAATATCTTCTTTTTTTGCCATCCGTTCACGCAGCGTGGCAGCAGTTTCTTGGACTTTGGTGCGACCGATCTCAACCCAAGCCTGTAAGCCTTTATCAACTTGCTCTAAACGCTCTTCAGCACCAGCTTTGACAATCACACGGTCTTTGCCGATGACGGTAAATTCAGCACCACTCAGACTACTATGGCCTTCGAGCAAGCCTGAGAAGCCGCCAGCCGATAGCAAGCAGTTAGTGATTACACCCGTTTTGGTCTCAAAATAATAATCATCTACCTGACCTAGCCGTTTACCGCCCTCAGTCACCACGTCATGATCAACCAAACGGGTATACCCTTCCGGCAAACTCTCCAACAAAATAGAATTACTAGCAATCAAAACTGCATCTTCACCCAAAACTTGAATTTGATTAAGAGGAACTGTGAGTCCCGTGGTTTTTCCTTTGACGAGGCAGCCTAGCGCTACGACTCTTTGGACTTGGGCATCAATCCAGATCTCATTGACAATACCGGCTTTACTCGCATCATCCAGAGTAATGATACTTTTGCCAAGTAAGGCTTTACGCTGAATTACACGCACAGGTTCCGCCATGATCATATCTCCTAACTACTTCGTAGTATAGCGAGTAGAGGCTGGTAGTAAACTCTGTCTGGAGTCTAAGAAATGTTGCAATTGTTTGAGAAGTTGTTGTTGCGCCGGAATCAGTGGGATCAATGTCACCCCGGTGGTCGTTTGCTCTAGCCAACCATTGCCCCACTGCCAATAACTCAACCCATCGACGGCACCCCAGAGCAGCATCTCTAAATGCCCTTCATCACAACGGGTCACCCGATGACCAATACTCAGTAACCCCAGATATGAAGTAAATTCGCCTCCGACAATGAGCCGTCCGATGGCTCCTGGATACTCCTGAGGCCATGCCCACTGTCGAATCAAAGCAACTTGGGTCAAATGTTCGGCAATTACTGGCGCCAAAGCCCTAACCTCTAATTTGAGACGGGCTGTTTGTAGGAGACCAAGCATGAGGATTGTACTCCGATAGCGCGCTGGTTAGCGGGTCAAGTGATGGGCATACATGGGGAAGTCTTCACACAAACGTCGGATATCCGCTGCCACACTGATCACAACCTCGGGGTCAGCCAGCCATTGACCTTTCTGATTAGGTGTGATGCTTTTGAGCACCCGGTCAATGAACCCAGCCACCTGACGCATTTGCGGTTCTTTCATGCCCCGGGTCGTCAAGGCCGGAGTACCAAAGCGCACCCCCGATGGATTGAGCGGCTTGCGTTGGTCGTGAGGCACCATATTGCGGTTGCAGGTGATACCCGCCGCACCGAGGGCTTGCTCAAGCTGCTTGCCGCCCAGATATTTGTCTTGGATATTACCCGTGCGCTCCGTGATCCAATCAGTAAAATTCATTACTAACAGGTGATTATCCGTGCCGCCACTGACCAAGCGATAGCCTAAGTTTAGTAATTCACTGGCTAGGGCTTGAGCATTTTTGACAGTTTGATGTTGATCCCGGCGGAACTGGTCAGATTGGGCCAGTTTGAAGGCCACGGCTTTGGCGCAGATTTCATTCATCAAAGGGCCGCCTTGGATACCGGGCATGACGGTTTTATCCAAGTAGCTTGCATACTCTGCCCGACAGAAGATCATGGCACCGCGCGGACCACGCAAGGTTTTGTGGGTCGTAGTCATCACAAAGTCAGCATGGGGAAAAGGACTCGGATGCGCGCCCCCGGCGATCAAACCAGAAATATGGCAGATATCAGCCAGTAAATAGGCATCGACTTCATCGGCAATGGCTTTGAATTTATCAAATTCCCACACCCGAGGATAGGCTGTCGCCCCCGCCACAATTACCTTAGGACGCACTGCATGGGCTAGTTTGCGCAGCGCATCAAAATCAATGCGCTCGGTTACGGGGTCTACATGATAGGGCACAAAATTGTAGAGTTTGCTGGAGAAATTGACGGGTGAACCATGGGTCAGGTGACCCCCTGAGGCCAAATCCATGCCCAGCATCGTATCGCCCAAGGCTAAGACCCGTCTGAGCTCAGTATTAAAGGTCAGTGTAAAATAAATGGCCATGTTAGCGGTAGAGCCAGAGTAAGGCTGCACATTGATGTGATAGGACGTATCTACCCCAAAAAGCTCACGAGCGCGCACACGGGCAAGATTTTCGATGGTATCGACATTTTCGCAACCGCCATAATAACGGCCTTTGACGGGCTTGATGCCTTCTGCCATCGGAATCGCGATTTCGGGGTAGCCTTCGGCATATTTGTTGGTCATAATCGAGCCTTGGGCTTCGAGTACCGCATCATAGACTAGATTTTCGGAGGGGATCATCTCCAAGCTATATTCCAACCGCTCGGTCTCGGCTCTAACTGCTGCTGCAACCTCTGGATCAGCTTGGGCAAGATTACCTTCAAAGGAGGCGACTGCTTGCTTGCTCAAAATTCCGGTCATTGGGGACTCTCTACATAAGCCATACGCTATCTTAACTCAAGTGCAGGAAACTCGGTCGGCAAAACGTACCATTACTCCATTGAGTTGCCGCTACCATAAAATTAAATAAAAAGAAAAACAATCATGTTCAGCCTCTGTAGTAAAAGCGAATACGCCCTATTGGCGCTGCTCGAACTCGCCCTTGCCCAAACAAGCGGTGAACCCCTACAAATCCGTGAAATCGCCAGCCGTCAAGCCATTCCTGACCGCTATTTGGAGCAGTTACTGGCAACCCTCCGCCGTGAAGGACTGGTGCGCTCGCAGCGCGGAGCCAAAGGCGGTTATCTGCTGGGACGCGAACCTAGGCAAATTAGCCTTTGGGAAGTATTGCAAGCAATTGAGGGCGCAGAGCCTACAACGGCTAGTGGCAGCGAAGAACCTACTCTTGAAGCTCAGATTGTCCGCGAAACTTGGTTTAAGGGCTGCCTCGCCGCTGAGCAAGTTTTGCGCACCGTCACCCTCCAAAATTTGCTCGAAACCCGTGCTAATCGCCAAACGCCCCTGATGTACTACATCTAACGTGATAGATAAATGTTATGGCTTTACAAATAGCCCCTATACTAAGTTTGACGCAAAGAAGGGTTTGAGTTATGGAACGTAGCTTTGACTACCAAAACGCCGATTACAAAGATGCCTACAGTCGCATTAATGGCTTGGTCATCGAAGGCGAACTGCAAGCGGTCAGTAACTACGAACGTCTAGCCGAACTCCTACCCCAGGACGCAGCAACGCTTAAAAAGCTCGCTGCTATGGAAAACCGTCATCGCGCCGGATTTGTGGCTTGCGGTCGCAATTTAGCCGTGGAAGCGGATATGGACTTTGCCAAAAAGTTTTTTCAGACCCTCGAAGACAATTTTCGGGTTGCTGCTGATCAGGGCGATATTCCTACTTGTCTTGTGATTCAGTCTTTGATTATTGAATGTTTTGCAATTTCTGCCTACAACACCTACATTCCTGTTGCCGATGATTTTGCGCGCAAGATTACCGAAGGTGTGGTCAAGGACGAATACTTACATCTTCACTACGGCGAAACCTATTTGCGTGAGCACTTCAGCACCGATAAAGCGACTATCGAAGCGGCTAATGCCCAAAACCTTCCCGTAGTATGGCGCATGCTCAATGAAGTCACCGATGATGCCGAAGTCTTGGGCATGGCGCGTGAAGAGATTGTCGAAGATTTCTTGATTGCCTACGGCGGGGCGCTCGGTGAAATTGGATTTACCACCCGCGAAGTCCTCAAATTGTCGGCTCATGGGTTACGGGGTAGCTAAAACCAAATGTTTGGTCTGATCGGACACTTGACCAGCTTGGCTCATGCTCAGCAAGTTGCCTACAAATTAGGCTATGACGAATACGCCAGTCAGGGTCTTGATTTTTGGTGTATGGCGCCCCCACAGGCCGTTGATGAGATCACCGTTACCAGCGCGACTGGGCAAGTAATTCAGGGACAATACATCGAATCTTGCTTTTTGCCAGAGATGCTCAGTGGGGGTAAATTCAAAACTGCCTCGCGCAAAATCCTCAATGCGATGGCCCATGCTCAAAAGAAAGCCCTCAATATCACAGCATTGGGTGGTTTCTCCTCAATTATTTTTGAAAATTTTAACCTCGAAAAAATTCCTCAAGTGCGTGATGTTGCGCTCAATTTAGAACATTTCACCACGGGTAACACCCATACGGCCTACATTATTTGTCAGCAAGTTGTGCAGAGCGCACAAGCTTTGGGAATCAATTTACAACAATCGACGGTGGCAGTGATTGGGGCGACTGGTGATATTGGTAGCGCAGTTTGCCGTTGGTTAAGTGAAAAAGAAGGCATCGACCAGTTACTTTTAGTAGCCCGTAATCAAGACCGTTTGTTGGCATTGCGTCAAGAATTGGGCACAGGGCAACTGCTTACCATCGAAGAAGCCTTACCCAAGGCCGATATTATTGTCTGGGTCGCAGCCTTAGGACAAGCCATACAAATTAATGCCGAAGCTCTCAAAAAAACCTGTTTACTGATTGATGGCGGCTATCCTAAGAATTTGAATAACACCATCAAACGTGCTGGCGTGCATGTTTTAGAAGGCGGCATTGTCGAACATATTCTCGATATTGACTGGAAGATCAAAGATTTTTTTAAAATTGATAATCCTACCCGGCGTTTATTTGCTTGTTTTGCTGAGTCGATGTTACTAGAATTTGAAGGTTTACAGGTGAGTTATTCTTGGGGACGTAATCACATCACCATTGAAAAAATGGCGGAGATGGGTGAACTATCCCGTAAACATGGCTTTCAGCCCTTACAGTTAGATGCCTAAACGTGTCTAACTTTGTAAATAATTGAGCCAGCTTTTCATCAAAAAACTCACCCCAGCCGGAGCCTTAACAAAATCGAGAGCAACGGAATTGATGCAATAACGTTGTCCGGTAGGGGGTGGCCCATCATTAAAAACATGACCTAAATGGGCATCACAGACCGCACATAAGACTTCTGTCCGGCGCATAAAAAAGCCGTTATCAGATTTGAGCACGACATTTTCGGCTTGGGCGGGTGCCCAAAAACTAGGCCAGCCTGTCCCTGAGTCAAATTTGGTTTTGGAAGAGAACATTTCGGTATGGCAGCAGATGCACTGATAGACACCTGCTTGTTCGTTATGCCAATATTTACCGCTAAACGGGCGCTCTGTTCCCTTTTTGCGGGCCACCTGAAATTGTTCTGGGGTCAGTAATTTTTGCCATTGGGCTTCAGTTTTAACGACTTTAGGGAGCATGTGAAATTTCCGGTAACAATAGTTATCAAATCTTAGTTTAACTAATATTAGTCAGATCGCTATTACAGCTTAAGGGTGAGGAACTCTAGTAGCAGCAATGGCAGCGGCTGTCTTTAATCTAGTATTAGCTATGAATCTCAAGAAATCCAAAATCTGACCTTCCCCCGAATTAATGGACACTTCGCTGAGGTTGTTTCATTATAAGAAATCCGTCATGTTTTTTAAGAAGCATCGCATTTTTACGGCTGAGCAAAAAGTAGAAGCCGTCCATATCGTCGAGCAATCAGGAAAACCCATGACCCAAATTGCGAGCGTAATCGGTATTAGTGAATCGGCATTAGATAACTGACTAAAGGACTGACGTGCAAGAGCCTCTGATTACCTGGAGCATCAAGAATTAGTGCATTTACGTCGTGGGTTCAAGCGAGTTGAGATGGAGCGTGACTTTTTATGGCTTGCTTCCGGCCACAGGCAGTAAAAAGGCTGCGGCCTTCTTTACCAGAGAAACTCCTACAAGCTGATCGACGCAGAGAAGGCAAATTACCCGATTGTGCTGATGTGCCGGGTACGCTAGGTTTCTCGTAGCGGTCACTATCCTGGAAATCCCGCCCTATAGCTGCGCGTAACGTTCAGAATCAGGCGCTGACCACTAATTCGGAGTAAGGTCAGGTAACCAAAGAAAATAGAAAGCTAGAAGCTGTCCCGGCCCTAGCGGCGCGTGGTTTTAATCTGCAAGAATAGCTAATATTCCCAATTTGACCGTGGAGCAAGTGGCGAGTGTGCTGCCTTAAACCTAGGGCTCTAGTCATAAATTAGTCATGATGGAGATGGAGCAGAGTGAGAAGCTAGCTGGGTATGGGTTGCGGGTATAGTGTAGATCAGCTAGGTGCGCTGAAGGTCAAGAGATTTACAGCGGTTTTCATACGGATGTACCAAGATAACCAGAGTGAGTGAACCAACCTTTCGCATCAGTTTCTGTAATACGCTTTAGCCCTTGTCCTATCGCTTCTTCAAGACTTTCTTTGTCACGCTTGCCTTGGGAGCG
>JBBRQP010000042.1:0-25565 GCA_038226175.1 Gloeobacterales cyanobacterium | reverse complement strand
TCTGGGTTGCGATAGTCTTTGAGTAATTCATCGATTAGTTCTGGTCGGAAGATCATGCTCCACTCCTTGTTTCTGAGATGGGGTTTATTGCATTTTGGCCTTTGACACAATCTAATTTACAGTCCCTGTCTGTTTTCAATAGGTGAACCTTCGAGACAGCCCATCACTCGCCTACGGTGCTTCCCAGCAGTGCGTATTGCTTAAGTTATAACTCACTCTAATTTTCTTCTTCCTGAGCCTGTAATAACGCAGCTTTTAGCGTCTCTATCGGCAGCTCTGTAAGTTCTGCTACCTGCCTAAAGCTCTGTCCGGCTTTAAGCATCTTTATTGCTATCTTTAGCTCTGCCTTAGCTGCGATGTCTTTGTAGTAGCGGGTGTCTTCTATCTTCGTATCGGTGAGTCCCAACATTTGCGTGACCTCCTCTGGTGACAATTGCGTTAGCTTTTTTACAATTATATCTTGCAGAATATCCAGCATCGGGCCTTCAACTCCTGGCAGTCCTCTTAACCGTTGTACTTCCTGAGCTACTTCCTCCGCTGGTGCGATCACCAATCGTATAACCTCGGTATAAAGATTATCGGTCTGTGGTATTTCATCCACATAAATGCGCTCTACTGAAGGCCAAGCTAGCGCATCACGGTGTAGTGTCGTCCACAGTACTTCCTCGTTCTCTCTGCGTTCGGGATATATCACGACGATTCGTACATCCTGAAGCATTCCCGCATCAGACTTTTTAGCTCCTCGGTAGCGGTCACTCAGATGCAAAAATACTTCACCAAACAGACGCGGGTAAAATGCTGGTTCATCATAAAACTGTACTTCCAGAAAATAGATAGTTCCCTCTCCGTTTTCTGGCACCAAGACCCCATCAAAGCTGAAGGCCAATTCCTTGACCTGCACCGCACTCATTACGTAGGGGCTGGTGGGATGTTCCCCCAACAAGTCAAATAATGTCTCGGGGTAGTCCTTGAACAAGCGATAAAACACATGGTCGGTTCGCAAAACGTTTCTCTTGAATGAGGTATAACTTGGTTAAGTCATTCGTGACGACTCCAGTCCGCCCCTATGAAGGGGGTTTTTATTCGTTTCAATTGGCAATCAGGTACTCTACTTTCTCCTTGTCTAAGGGTGACCATTGCGGTTTTTCGTATCGCCGATCCTCTGCATTCCAGCTCAATTGCACCAAATTATATTCCTCTTTGCGATGTCCATCTTCGTAGGAAAACGCCCCATAATGTTCAATCCAGATCGTCTCCAGTGGGTCTAGGGTGAATTCCTCTTGAAGCTGGCTTGCTAGGTACTGAGCCGCGTTGGTAACCGACATCCCCTGATTCTCCGCTATCTCTGTCCAGATCACCGTTGCTCGTTCCGGGTGACCGTAAACCCTGACCCAGCATTGAGAGATAGCCCGATTATGCGGGTTCGTAAAGTGGAAAATCTCATCCGCTAACACGTTCATACTTTCTCCTTTTTCCTAATCTGAACTATCAGGTCATTGATCCCACAGTGAGAGTGACGTTTGGCGGTAGGGGCGTTCCCGTAGCCTCTGATTGATTTCATCTACAAACTTTTTACCTGCCTTCGTACAATCATTTAACCACTGCAATAAACTCGCTGCCATGCCGTACTTGGTTGATGGGGCATACACTCCCACCGTCCGGCACATCTGCTTGAGAAACTTGCCATTAAATCGCTTACTTAAAGCAGTTACCAGCTTTTTTTGTGCCTCATTTTCGGTTATCTCGGTCAGTTTGAAGGGCATTAGGGCTAGTCTGACTGCTAACTGCTCCAACATTTTGGTTATGCGCTCTTGCTTCTTCAGATGGCTATAACGACAGGTGCCGACCACCATAAATAGACAGTTTAGGTGTTGCGCTGTTAACTGCTCTAACTGCTGCCTTTGCCATGCTGCACTGTTAGTAAAAATTAGCTGTTTGAGCGTTTCTGCACTTTGCTTTGTGGTCTGCACTTGATTACCTCTAAGTGAGTTGATCCCCGGTAGGCTTTCACCTCAAAAGCGACGACCCTTGAGGGTCTAGCATTGGGTGGCTCAGATATTGAGGTTAGCGGGACAGCTGGTTCTGGGAATGTCCGGCTTACTGACCAGTCCTTATACTTCTGGTAACTCTTCCCAACAGGTGCTGTAACGCGGGGATCGCTTCCCTGCCTTCATCTGCCATGTTGGGTTGAGTCCTGTTGCTCCTAGATGAAGTGTGCCTGTCCCATATTCACGGTTAATTGTGTCAAGTTCTTTCATCAGGCGGTCATCCTGATCCTGGGGTGGGTGATAAAACAAGTTCAATTGAATGGTGTTAGCGGGGATCAGCTGAGAGAGAATAACCCCAGCTTTTTTATACTCATGCCCCGGTCGATAAAGAGCCTCGACGATGATCAGGGCTATCGGTAAAAGTTCTAGGGTGCTATTGGTAGCAACAGGTAAGGGCAGAGTAAATGAACCTTGGTGCTGAGGTAAGTCTTCCCGATAGCGGTTGGTCTGCATGAAGACCGTAATCTTTTCTGTCACGAGCTGCTGACGGCGTAACTTCTCGGCAGCCCGACTGGTGTAAGTTGCCACCGCTTCTCTAAGTTCATTCGGCTCTGTAATCGGATGACCAAATGACCTTGAGACACAGATACTTTTCTTCGGTGGAATTTTGGTGACAAGAGGATAACAACAGATACCCCGTAATTCCAAAACTGCCCGATGTCCTGTGAGTTTAAGTTTCTGCCTGATCCACCGTTCATTACTATCGCGTAAGGCTAATGCGGTAATAATGTCATGAGCTTTGAGAAATTGGGCTGACCGTGAGCCAATATTCCAAATATCCTCTACACGGGTACAACTGAGAGCTTCTTCCAGTCTCTCAGAGTCGGTTAAGTCAAGAACCCCTCCAGCCTGCTTTTTTGCTAGTCGATTTGCCAGTTTAGCCAGCGTCTTCGTCGTGCTGATGCCCACACTGACTGGGATACCCGTCCACTGCTTGACCATTTGCCGTATGTGTTTCCCCTGGTTGTTCAAATCTCCTTGCACAGACCCAAAATCTAAGAAAGCCTCATCGATGGAATAGACCTCTAAGTTATCGGTATGCTGGCCTAGAGTCTCCATAACCCTTTGGGATAGATCGCCATATAAGGTGTAGTTACTGGGCAAGACTTGTACCTGATGTTGTTCAACTAAGTCGCGTATCTTAAACAGCGGAGTACCCATGCCAATGCCTGGGGCTTTTGCTTCATTGGAACGTGCCACTGCACAACCATCGTTGTTGGATAAAACAATGACAGGCTTGCCCTCCAACCTGGGATTGAATAACCGCTCACAACTAACGTAAAAGTTGTTGCAGTCTACAAGAGCATAGACAGGGGCATTAGACGCCATGGATGCTGTGGGTAACCACACCCCAGACTTCAAAGTTCATGGATTCCAAGATATTCAAAACCGGATA
Organism: Gloeobacterales cyanobacterium; assembly: GCA_038226175.1. Taxonomy (GTDB): domain Bacteria; phylum Cyanobacteriota; class Cyanobacteriia; order Gloeobacterales; family Anthocerotibacteraceae; genus JBBRQP01. The sequence continues at coordinate 22,121 of JBBRQP010000042.1, read as the reverse complement.
AGCACTGTTCTCCGGCATCAAACACAAACTATCGCCAACCCGGTGCAGGCGTTTAACGGTCAATTCACCGTTGATGACTGCAATCACCACCTTGCCATGTGCTGCTTCTACTGCGCGGTCAACAATGAGTAAGTCTCCGGGGTGTATTCCTGCTCCGGTCATCGATTCGCCACTGACCCGCACAAAAAATGTAGCTGCCGGATGTTTAATCAAGTACTTATTCAAGTCCAAGCGACCTTCCACATATTCCTCTGCCGGAGAGTGAACCCCCCCCGCCACTGGACTCTCATAGAGAGGTAATTCCTGCGTAGTACAGCGGTCGGGTCGGATAATTTCTGTCACCTGAAGGTTTCCAGGTTCCGATGGCGTATGGAGTAATTCCAAGATTTGTGCGGCAAGTTCCGTGGGTAAGCGCACCGCCTTGGTTGCACTGCCATATTTACCTGTGCCTTTGGGTCGTCCCGCTCCGGTTCGTTTACCACCGTGATTCATGTACTCTCCTTTTGATATATGTACAATAATCAAATACAGGAGTTTTGTCACTAGGAATCAGTCTTTTGCCGCTTTTAACTCTGAGCGTCTGTGTTGAATAGTAGCTTAGGTTGCCTACCTTGCAGAAGGTTAGGGCTAGCATTCAATATTCAATTAGATACCTGCCCTAACCACATTTAAATTCAAAAATTAGAGAAACAACTGACGAACCGTGCGTACAGTTTCTGGGTACAGAAGCTTTTCCTATTTCTTTAAACTCCCTTCCAGAGAGCATTACAGGAGACTGTATGCTTAACTCGAAAACAGGTATGGGGCAACTCATCGAGGGTTCAAATCCCTCCCTCTCCGAATCATCCATAGCAAGGCTAGAGGGGCTTTTTAGAATTTATGGATGTGTTGAGCTTCCACTATTGTGAGATGACCTAGAGTCCGATGTCGAAAAATCAGCAATAGTTTGTAGGGACTCTTCACACCAAGCTACCCAATCTGCTTGATAGCGAATGGCACGCCGTAGGATCAAGTGCATATAGACATCTTTTAATTCAGGTTGCGATTCCTGATTAGTAAAGCTGGTCTCCAGCTTACGCATGTGAAGCAGTACCTGACTATGAAGCTGCTGACGTCGTTCGATTTCGCGCACCATTACTTCCTTGGGCACCAGATGACCTGCTAAGCCCAAGACTCCCAAATCTTCCCGAATCACAGTGGGTTCTGTAGGTTGACCTAACCAAGCAATTAGCTGTTGTCGTCCTTGTTCCGATAGGGAATAAATTTTTTTGTCTAGTCGCCCCGGTTGAGGAATGGCCTCGTAACTAATATCTCCCTGTTGCTCAAGCTTAGCTAGTTCCGCATAAATTTGCTGTTGGCTGGCCCTCCAAAAACAGCTGCCAAATCCTTCTTCAAATTCTTTTGCAATCTCATACCCACTAAGCGATGCACGAGCTAAGTAGGCTAATAAGGTGTGTTTGAGAGCCATCAGCAAAAATCCTGTTGACGAGCGCCATCCTGCAAGTCTACACTGAATTTGTACTCAAGTTTTTGAATACATAAAAATGAACTCAAGGAAAGGTGTTATATGGCATTGGCAAAGTTAAGAAATGCTTGGGGTTGGCCCTCAGTCGGTGCCGGGCTTATGGTTAGTGGCTTGGTAGCCGTGCTCTATACCTATCCCTTGACTCAACCGTCGCAGCCAGTTACTGTAGCCCAACCGGTGGTGGAAGCCGTTGCAGCGCTTGGACGATTAGAACCTTTAGGGGAAGTGATTCAGATTTTTGCCAGCTCAGATCGAGCCAAGATCGAAGCTCTAGATGTCTATCAAGGTCAATACCTGCGGCGAGGAACCATAATTGCCCGTTTGGATACCTACGCCCGTCGCCGAGCGGCGTTACAGTCCGCCCAACAACAAGTCAGGGTAGCTCAAGCCCAACTAGCCCAAGTGCAAGCCGGGGCTAAACAAGGAGAAATTCAGGCCCAAGGGCGGGTAATTCAACGCTTACAGGCAGAAAAAATTACCGAAACTGCAGCCCAAGAAGCCATTATTGCCCAGCTAACCGCCGAATTAGCCAACGCTGAACTAGAAGACCGCAGGTATCAACAGCTCTTGATTGATGGTGCGGTTTCGACTTCGTTGCGCGATAGTAAACATTTGACCATGGATATTGTGCAGCAGCGCTTAAACCAGGCTCAGGCTGAATTAAGTCGCATTCGTCAATCCCGCCAACAGCAAGTGGCTGAAGCCCAAGACACAGAAGCCCAAATTGCCGAAGTCCGTCCAGTAGATGTAGCCCTTGCCCAAGCTCAAGTGGCTCAAGCCCAAGCCGGAGTCACCCAGGCTGAAGCTGATTTGGATTTGGCTGTGGTACGTGCTCCTCAAGATGGGCAGGTTTTAAAGATTCATGCTCGCCCCGGTGAAGTCGTTGGCAACCAAGGGATTATCAGTTTAGGTCAAACTCAATCTATGGTGGCTGTAGCCGAAATTTATGAACTCGATATTAATCGTCTTCATGTGGGTCAAAAAGCCACGGTGACTAGTAAAAATCATGCCTTTGCCGATCTGCTTCATGGAGAGGTCATAGAAGTTGGGCTAGAAATTGGTAAACAGGACGTTCTCAATACTGACCCAGCAGCACAATTTGATAGTCGTGTAGTAGAAGTTAAAGTACGCCTCGATCCCGTCTCCAGCCAGAAAGTTGCGGGTTTAAGCAATTTGAGCGTGCAAGTCGTCATTGATGCACAGGAGTGATGATCATGGAAAATTCATCCAAAAACCAGTCGAAAAAACCGCTATTTCTGGCCTGGTTACAGTTGCGACAAGAATGGGCTCGCCTATTGGTTGCCATCGCAGGTATTAGTTTTGCTGGTGTCCTTATGTTTCTACAATTAGGGTTTCGAGGGGCTTTATTCAATAGTGTCGTCGAATTTCACAAAAGTTTAAACGGAGAATTGGTTATGCTCAGTAGTCGTTATCGTTCTTTGATTTCTTTAGATCGGTTTACAGAACGGCGTTTATATCAGGTAGTCGGGAGCACCGGCGTAGCTTCGGTGAGTCCTATCTATTTAAATTTTTTACAATGGCGCAATCCTACAAACAAGCAAATTTGGGATATTTATGCCATTGGCATCAACCCAGAAGATGAGGTTTTGCAGCTCTCTGGTGTAGAACAAAATCGCCAAAAACTGCGTGAACCTAATACTGTTTTATTCAATCAAGGTTCGCGCAGTGAATTTGGATCAATTGCAAAATTATTTAACCAAGGCACCCCGGTCACCACTGAAGTAGCAGAGCGAGAGATCAACGTTCGGGGACTGTTTCAACTGAGTCCTACCTTTGGGATCAATGCTTACCTCATTACTAGTGATCTAAATTTCCTTCGCATGGCTCCATTTCGCCAACCCGGACTGTTGGATATTGGTGTCATCAAACTCCAACCGGGTGCTGATGTTCACAGCACATTACTAGCCATTAGATCCCGTTTACCCCAGGATGTGAAAGTGTTGACGAAAGAAGAATACGCCCAAGCCGAAATTGCTTTTTGGAATGCTAGCACGCCCGTAGGCTATACCTTTGATCTCGGTGTTGTGATTGCATTCATTGTTGGAGCTGTGATTGTTTATCAGATCTTATACAGCGATGTCACGGATCATCTTCCTGAATACGCTACGCTCAAAGCAATGGGCTTTACGGATCGCTACTTACTGATGGTTGTCTATCAGGAGTCGTTGATCTTAGCGACCTTAGGCTTTATGCCTGGTTTACTAATCGCCTTAGGATTCTATCAGATTACCCATCTAGTAACGCTCCTGCCGATGACGATGGATCTAGGGCGAATCTTATTTGTATTCATTTTGACCTTGCTGATGTGTTTATTATCTGCCACGATTGCCATTCGCAAGCTACAAACTGTTGATCCTGCTGACATTTACTAGGAGCTAATCATGATTCTTGAATATCCTGCCCTGTCAGTTGTGAACCTCAACCACTATTACGGCAATGGCACCCTGCGCAAGCAAGTTTTGTTTGATATCAATGTCGAGATTGAGCGCGGTGAAATTGTAATTCTGACAGGGCCATCGGGTTCAGGAAAAACCACCTTACTAACCCTTCTAGGCGGATTGCGCTCAGCTCAAGAAGGCAGCCTCAAGGTGTTGGATCATGAATTGCTTCAAGCTAGTCAAGATCAACTCATTATTACCCGCCGCAAGATTGGCTATATTTTTCAGGCTCATAATTTATTGAGTTTCTTAACTGCTTATCAAAATGTAGAGTTGACGCTAGAGCTACAGGAGTTGACTACTACCGCAGCGGATTTACGGATCAAGCAGGTTTTGACTGCCGTAGGGTTAGAAAACCATCTCCACTATTATCCTCATCAACTTTCTGGCGGACAAAAACAGCGGATTGCCATCGCCCGCACCCTCGTAGGCCAACCTCAAATAATCTTGGCTGATGAGCCAACTGCCGCTTTAGATAAGCAATCCGGTCGGGATATTGTAGCCTTAATTCAACAGTTAGCTAAAGAACAACAATGTACAATTCTATTAGTTACCCATGATCACCGGATCTTGGATATTGCTGATCGCATTATCTATATGGAAGACGGACACTTAGTAGATCAACCTCTAGAAGAACAAAAAACTAACTTTTACAGCGCGTACCCAGCGTAAAACCACTGCAACTTGCAGAATTAGGGGGAGCGGTAATATTAAGAAATTTAATAGACTCAACAGGCAAGGGACTGACTGTTTGGTTGCATGACGGATTTCTATCAAGGCGTTTGGGCATCCCCTTGACAGACTGTTAAGCTGTGCCGTGCTGCCCTGCCCCCTTGCGTTGCTGGGTTGTCATGTCCAACGGTAGCAGTGACACTTGGGAGTACTCTAACCATCAGGGCATGATTATGAGAACATAGCTAATATCCCCATTAGTCCTTTGCCGCTTTTAACGATGCAGCAACTAACGCCTTCTGTTACTGACATTATTTACCCCACCTCTGACGGTGATGTGGCTGAGACCTATGTCCATCTATGGGCTATCGTTACAACCCTAGAAGTGTTGTGTATTTATATTAAAATCCTAGCTCAGGAGCAGGGTATCCCCCCGCCAACTGAGGGAACTGTCCTAGCGAACCAATAGCAAGATGACCCCTTACGGACTTATGTTCTACCGTATTGGGACTAAGTCTGAAGGTCGAAGTCATGAATAGATAAATAAAGCGACTTGCAGTCATTATGCGAATCTGGAAATGTTCAGCTTACCAACTATCCCTCGGTATCTGTGTCCCAAATTAAGACAAGACCCTATAAAAGCTCACAGGTTTATGAGCATCTAGGAGTTCAGAGTATGGCAGACAGGCAGCTTCGGGAATGTCGGCTGTGGACTTATTAAACCGGGTCGTGGGCGAGGATATGGCAGATAGTAACTTGAGTGGCTTACCTTTTAGAAGGTTGGGGCTAGCATCTAATACTAAATTTGATACCTGCTCTAACCGCGTTTAAATCCAAAAATCAGCTAAACGAATGAGATTTGAAATATAGATGAATCCTGGGTATAGTTTATGATTCTAGAAGCTCTCTCTATTTCTTTAAACTCTCTGCCAGAGCGCGTTACAGGAGCTTGTACTCCTAACTCGAAAATAGGTGGGGGGTGGCTCAGAGAGGGTTTAAATTCCTCCCTCTCCAAATCATCCATAGCAAGGCTAGACGGGCTTTTTACCACCCAAACCAGATATCTCAACAAGCGGAATTTACCCTTGAATCTACCTCCCAGGATCAATGATTTTTTCTGTATTGCAAGAAATAATTAGATTACCCTTACCCATGAAGAAGAGGATTATGAAAAAACTCAATCGGTTGATGACTTTTGCCCTGTTGGTTGCTAGTGCTGTTGCTTTTGTTGCCCCAACCAAAGCGAGTACTACGGTTCACCATCAAGGTAATAAAACCTACGTGGTCAAAAATGGTAAACGCTATTACACAGCCTCTGTCAGCACTAAACAGGCTCAAAGGAACACGGGAATTAATAAGACACTCAGCCCCAATCTTTCTTGTGGATCAGAGGAGCGCAATAATCACGTAACCAAAGGGGCTACCTATGGAGCTGGAGCCGGATTGTTATTAGGTGGCGGGCTGGTAGGTGGTGCAGTCGGAGCTGGTGCTGGTGCCTTAGTTCAGCAAGAACAGAACCGAGATGCTTGTAGAGGGAAAAAGTAGGTTGTAACCCAATAGCCCGACTGTTTAAGGGTTTGCTGTAATGTAGCAAACTGCTACCTAAGGCTAGCCCAATTTTTTTGTAGACAAAGTATTTACTATTTGGTACTTGCACAGCTGATTAGTCTTCTACTTTCTGTATAAATCCTTGATCGAGTTGAACACTACGCGCTAATGATCAAGTTTGTTTACATAAAATTATTAGAGAAATGACAGAGGGCGACTCATATTAGCTGCAAAACCCAAAATTCCTCGGTCGCGATGTTCATAAATTAATTCTTTTTGGGCATTGAACAGAAAAGTTCCCCCGCGCTGTGTTAGATAAGCACTGTCTGGCACATAGGTTTTCCAGTGACTTAGCACTTGCGTCATATTGCGTAGCCGTAAGGTAGCCAATTCAAACGGTCTCTGAAAGCCTTGCCCGCCTGCTAAATTGAAGAATGAACCTTGTAAAGGGGGTAGGGGTTTGGCTTGGATAACCTCGTCCTCTGCAATGAGTTGGGGCGCATGATGATCGCCGCGATACCCCCGAAACACTTCAGCGAGTGTCCCCGGACTGCCAATACCCGCACACATCAGCATTAAGTTAAACCAAGCATTGTGAGCGGAGCTAAGCCCCGGGATCTGAACACAGAGACCTTGGTAAAGCCTGAGTGCCCTATGTAGCTGCGCCGCTGGCTCAACAAATAACCAGTCTGAGGGAAATTGCGTATAGGCACAAAATTTTTGCCCAGCGGCGCGATTGCCAATGCCAACAGCGCGGATCATGACTCCTTTTTGGTGAAGCTCTTGAGCTGATCGGTTGAGCCACCACGCGTATTCAAGACTATCGAAATCTCCAAGTTGCGGCCACATCAGCACCAGTAAGCGCGGTGCAGATTCACAATCACTGAGGAGCGGGATCATGGCACCATCGCTTACCCGCTGACACTGAGCTCGCTCTAAGATGGGATAACTTTGATCAGACTGCAAGGGGGTCATAAAGCTGAAAAGCTCCTTATTAATAACCTATTGCACCCAAACTTTTTACTTCTTTTGGACTCAATGACCAACCCAAGGCTCCAGCATTTTGTTGGGCTTGTTCAGCATTTTTCGCTCCTGGAATAGGAATGACATTGCCTTGAGCAATTAACCAATTTAAAGCCACTTGCGCAGGGGTTTTGTCATATTTATGGGCAATTTCACGCAGGGCAGAAAATAGAGGGACTAGTTTTTTGAGTCCTTGGGCACTAAAGCGGGCGTCAAAACGGCGGGCTCCTTGCAAATTTGTAATGGTTTCGGGAGTATATTTAGCCGTGAGTAATCCTTGGGCTAGGGGGCTGTAGGCAAGAATAGTAACCCCCAAGCGACGGGCTTGGGCGAGAATACCATTGGTCTCAATTTGTCTAGTCAGTAAAGAGTAGGAAACTTGATTGGTAGCGAGGGGAATGCCTTTTTCTGCTAAGTACTGATGGGCGAGTGTCATTTGCTTAGCATCATAGTTGCTAATACCTACCGCTTGAATTCGTCCTTTTTTGACCTCTGCTGCTAATACTTCCATATAATCTGAAGTCTTGAGCAAAAATTCTAGGGGCCAATGGATCTGATATAGGCAAATTTGCGACATCTGTAGACGGTCTAAACTATCTGTTAACGCCTCGGTAATTGAGGCTTGATGCCATCGCCAAGGTAAGGGAAAATACTTGGTAGCAATTTGAACTGGCAAATGCGCTTGCTGGCAAAACTGACCGAGTAGCCGTTCGGATTCTCCAAAACCATAGACCTCTGCAGTATCAAAAAAGGTAATCCCTGCGGCGAGCGCTGCCTCAAAAGCGCCTGCCACTTCTTTTGCTCCAAATTCATTGCCGTAAGCCCAAAAGAGGGCATCGCCCCAAGCCCATGTTCCTATGCCTAAAGCACTAACTGTCGGACCATTGGCGCCAAGTGTTGCAGTTTGCATGATGCCTTATCCAACTACTATTTATATTGTGTAATATTTTTTAACAAAGTTCTGCAAATGGGCATGGGGTCAAATAAGTCTTATGACCATAGAGGAGCGATTCAATACCCCATGTCTATCACCTATCAGAAGCTGCGAACTTAGAGAACCATTCGCTAAGGTGTGAGTGTAAAGCGGATCGTACTGACAACATTGCCTCCGGGAGTTGTGACTCTAATGGTGCCGCTACTTGCGCTGCTTGGAACCGTAACAGTAATTTGAGTACTAGATAGGATTGTAAACGTCATATTATTTCCAGCTAAGGTAACCGCTGTTGTTCCCATAAAATTAGTGCCAGTCAAGGTGATGGTTATACCAATCGCACCACTACTAGGACTAAAACTCGTGAGAGTAGGTGGCAAAGCTACAGCAAAGATACCTTGACTAGTTACGATTCCAGCAGGATTAGTGATGCCAATATTACCCGTAACTGCAGCTATGGGAACCGTCGCTTTCACTGTACTTGGCGCTGTTGAGATAATTGCAGCGGCTACCCCACCAAAGGTAACCCCGGTCGTACTATCAAGATTAGTACCACTAATGGTAACTGTCGCACCAACTGCTGCACTAAGGGGAGTAAAACTACTAATAGTCGGTGCTAAAACCAGAGTAAAGCGATTTGTGCTGGTAGCTGAACCACCAGGAGTTGTGACTTTAATGATGCCGCTACTTGCATCAGCCGGAACCACAACCGTCATTTGGGTATCAGAAAGGACGGTAAATGTCGTGTTGATTCCAGCTAAGGTAACGGCTGTTGTTCCCACAAAATTTGTGCCAGTCAAGGTAATAGTTGTACCAACCGCACCACTACTAGGACTAAAACTTGTGAGAGTCGGAGCAGGTGGTAATACAGTAAAACTTTGAGAACTTACACTGGTTCCACTTGGGTTCGTAACTGCGATAGTACCCGTGCTTGCACCTCTTGGAACAATAGCGGTGAGTTGGTTATCGGAGTTAATCGTAAAACTTGCTGCTATTCCATTAAACATTACCCCTTGAACTGAACTTAGATTTGTACCAGTGAGGATAATAGCTGTGTCCGGGGCGCCTTGTCTAGGACTAAAACTTGTCAGGGTGGGTGCTGTGGTTAAAGCCCCTGCCACACTAAAAATAATGCCTTTACCTGAAGTTCCACCGCCTGTGCTTGTCCCATAAAATATACCATTATTACCCTGTGTAATCCCGATCGGCCAAGAACCATTTGTGCCATCAAAATTTATGATGGGAGTATATGTACCATCAGGCGCTAGCCTAAATAATACTCCTGAGCCAAAATCTCCCCCGGAAAAAGTTACACCATAATAACTACCATCAATACCTAGAATAAAACTTGTAGGATTATTACCATTGCTACCGTTAAATATTAATAATGTAGAGAGTATGCCAGCAGGCGTCATTTGAAAGACAGTTCCATTACCAGACTGCCCACCCCCTGAGAACGTTGTACCATAAAAGTTTCCGTCTAATCCTAATAGAAAACCAGAGCGAGGATACGCACCAGTACTCGTATCGAAATTCACAAGAGTGGTCAATACACCGGAAGGCGTTACTTTAAAAATTGTGCCACAACCATCAGGTTGACCAAAGTTTTGACATAAGCCAGAGCCTCCATAAAATGTCGTTCCATAAAGGTTGCCATCGGTCGCCAAAACTAATTTGCTAAAAGGATTGGCTCCATTCGGTCCTGTAAAATGAACTAGAGTCGTTAGAGCCCCACTTGATGTTACCTTAAAAATAGTACCGTAACCCGCTAAACCGCCCTCATAGGTTGTGCCATAAAAATTACCATAAGCATCTTGAACCAGCCCTGAGACAGGTTTTGAGCCATTGGTAGTACTAAAATTAACTAACGTAGTAAAAATTCCTTTAAGTGTAATTTTAAACACAGTGCCAGCACCACCGCTTCCACCTTCAGAGGTTGTACCGTATAAGGAACCAAACTGATCTTGGACTAATTCTGCGGAAGGGCGACTTCCATTACTGTCATTAAAGTTGACTAAAGTCGTTAATGTGCCTGTCGGGAGCCAGCTAAAAACTGTACCACAGCCAACCGCAATATTTAAGAGATTTGAGCATGAACCTGTTCCACCTTCGCTAGTCGTACCATAGAAGAAGTTACCATTGTTAGATTGTAGTAATGTAGCTAGTGGTAAAGCACCATTCCCACTATTAAAAGTTAGTTCAGTAGAACTAGTTTGTGCATTTAATACAGAACATGTAAGTAACCAAATGAGACAGCAAAGAGTTTTTAGCTGAAAACCAAAGTTTACTTGAATAGTTCGACTTTTGGAGGGCAATGTATAAGGCATTAAGAATGTCATGATGCTACCTCACCTCAGATCAAAAGATAAGCTGAGAGTATCACAGACTATATTCTTAAGAAAGTGAAGAAAATACGGTAAATGCCTCAGTAATTTCTCATAGGTAAATTTTTATTGAGATAGGGACAAATACTTCAATTAACATGCAAGCCTATACTGGGAATAAAAATTACTTAGCAAGCCAGTTTACTGTGTCCCAATTTGACCAAACTTGGGCAAGAGCAATTACTTGCATCCAGCCGCCGCAAGATTGATTATGCTTAGTGAATAGTATATTTCGACCAAGGCTGCCAATATGCTAGTGGTGAATTCTGCACCCTATCTGCGAAATGGATAGAGGCTTATTTTACAACCAACAGGGGTTGAGTTATTAAGGTTTGTGGGACAGACGGCTAGGGGCATTCTCCTTGCCGACCAGTTCTTGAGTGCATTTACCGTTCCATTGCCTCCCAAGCCACAAATGCGACGTTTTCTGGAAGTCATGACGGTCTTATCCTAATGGAACAACTTTAGCAAAGTATCCATTAATTCGAGGCAAAGTCAAACCCAAGTATGTAATCTATGTCCTAGGAAGCATGGCAATAGCTATACATTAAGTATTTACTGCTTATAGTACAAGGAGTTTACAATGTTGTTTCATTCCTATTTAGTCAAAAGTTATTCTTGCCGTGGTTTGTGTTTAGCCATTCCACTGTTACTGGTCACAACGCCGATGGCGGCACGTGCCCAACCCTACGTCATTACTGATAGCGCTTACCCTAATCGAACGGCTACTGGCGGGGCACTCTTCTCTAATGCTTTCGGCAGCTACAACACTGCTAGGGGCTATCTTGCACTCACCCAAACAATCCTATGACCATTACCCAAAGCATGATGTTATCGCTGAAGTCCCTAAAGCATTCGGCTCGTCCACAGTTAGAATCTGGCTGGCAACGCTGGTTGAGTATTTCTCTAGGAGTATGGGGCTGCGCCGCTATTGCTGTAACAGTTCCCATAGTTCAGGCTGCACCCAAGAGTGCGGGTGTTGTCATCAATGGCAGCAAGGAATTTGATTTCTCCGGTAGATCTGTCAGTAATGCAGGCGATGTCAATGGGGATAGAATTCCGGATGTGCTTGTTGGGGCTGATAGTGCCGACCCCCATGGTAAATACTCTGCTGGGCGCAGTTATGTTGTGTTTGGTAAACGTAACACGCAACCCGTGGAATTAAGCAGTCTCGAAAGTGGCACTAGCCAAGCTGGCTTCGTCATCAATGGCAGCATGAGAAATGATTGCTCTGGTAGATCTGTCAGTAATGCAGGCGATGTCAATGGAGATAGCTTAGCCGATGTGATTGTTAGTGCTAATTGTGCCTCTCCCAATGGTAAATACTCTGCTGGGCGCAGTTATGTGGTGTTTGGTAAACGTAACACGCAACCCGTGGAATTAAGTAGTCTTGAAAGTGGTACTAGTCAAACGGGTTTCGTCATCAATGGCAGCAAGACAGGTGATAGATCTTGTGGCTCTGTCAGCAAAGCGGGGGATGTCAATGGGGATGGCTTAGCCGATGTGATTGTTGGGGCTTTAGATGCCGACCCCAATGGTCAATCCCATGCTGGGCGCAGTTATGTTGTTTTTGGTAAACGTGATGTTACTCCTGTTGAACTTAGTAGTCTCGAAAGTGGTACTAGTCAAGCAGGTTTCGTCATCAATGGCAGCATAAAAAATGATTATTCTGGTCGCTCTGTCAGTAAAGCGGGAGATGTCAATGGGGATGGCTTAGCCGATGTGATTGTTGGAGCTGGTAGAGCTCTCAATAATACTGCACGCGGTTATGTTGTTTTTGGTAAACATGATGTTACTCCTGTTGAACTTAGTAGTCTCGAAAGTGGTACTAGTCAAGCAGGTTTCGTTATCAATGGCAGCAATAAAGGTGGTTTCTCTGTCAGTAATGCAGGGGATGTTAACGGGGATGGCTTAGCCGATGTGATTGTTGGGACTTATCGTGGCTCCCCCAATGGGAAGGTAGTTGCCGGACGCAGTTATATTGTGTTTGGTAGGCATGATGTTACACCGATTGAGCTGGTAGCCATGGAGAGCGGAACTAGTGAAGCGGGCTTCATCATCAATGGCAGCAATAGATATGATTACTCTGGTTTCTCTGTCAGTACTGCAGGCGATGTTAATGGGGATGGCTTAGCCGACATCATTATCGGGGCTAATCATGCCTCACCCAATGGTCAATTCCAGGCCGGACGCAGTTATGTTGTTTTTGGTAAACGTGATGTTACTCCTGTCGAATTAAGCAGTCTTGAAAGTGGTACTAGTCAAGCGGGTTTTGTCATCAATGGCAGCAATAGATATGATTACTCTGGTGGCTCTGTCAGTGAAGCAGGTGATGTCAATGGGGATGGCATTCCAGATGTGATTGTTGGCGCTGATAGTGTCGACCCCCATGGTATCAATGGTGCTGGTCGCAGTTATGTGGTGTTTGGTAAACGCAACACGCAACCCGTGGAGTTATCCACTCTAGAAGGTAACTGAATCTCGGTGTAAGATTTGGGGAGGAATAGAACGGCAAATGCACTTAAGCATAAAGCACCAGAACGAGGGGGTATGGGGCGATTCTCAATAGTAGAGATGTAAAGGAAAGGAACCTTTTTAGGACGCTTAACAAATAATATTGTTATGAGTCAATTGTAAAGAAATAATTGCTAACATATGATTTTCCTAATTTACTGTGGTCATCCCAGGTAGCATAAAGTCACGGTTTACTACACCGGGGCAAGCTCACAATTCCAAATCTCATTTTTAGGAGACAATGATGTGAAGAATACGCTTTTTTCATGGACGCTTGTGATGAGCTTGGGTTTCCCTTTGCTCACAGGTTGCGGTGGTTCACGAACGGCTAACGTACCGCCTCCGGTCGACGACACACGCGGAGGTGCAGCTTATTCTTCTTCTGCTCCTCCCCAGCATCAGGGGCTTTCTAAAGGGCAAACAGGCGTGCTGCTTGTTGGAGCCGCGGCTCTCTACTACCTTTATCAACATCACAAGCAAAGTCAGGCTCAGGGTTCTGAGGGACAGTACTACTTGTCACGCAATGGACGGGTCTATTACCGCGACGCAGAGCATCGTGCTCACTATGTCACTCCCCCTGCTAATGGAATTAGTGTTCCTTCCTCGGAAGCTCAGCAGTACCAGGGCTTCCAGGGCTACAACAATTCCCCAACGGGTCGGGATCTCAGCAGTGTGTCTAATCAGGCTCAGTAACAATTTTCATCAGGAGAAAACTCATGTCACTCGCAGATCTGTTTCAACAAGTCAAAAACGCTATTCAGGATCATTCCTCAAATCAGCCCAATAGCTACGATCCCAATCCTCTTGTGGGGATAGTGGAAAGTCTGTTCAACCAGCATAGTTCCTCAGTAGGTCAGCCCTTGCCCGCTAGTCAGGATCCTTATGGCGACCCTGCTAATCAGTTCGGTAATGTACGTCCAGCAAGCCAAGACCCCTACGGCGATCCCGCTGACCAAGGTCGCTGATGTAGCATTAAGGAAGAGAGAGCAGCCATCCACGCGCGCTTTGTGCACACCGAGTTGCAGCTTATCACTTCAAAGTGTGGCAATCACCTATTAACCGATTATCTGCACCAGTGCTGGCTGCTATAGACATAACCGTGTTTGACGCGATCCGACTGTTGCTGACAAAGGTGGCGCGTGAACACGCACTGACCGGTGAATGGAACGACCAAGTCGGGTTTGCCACATCAAGCCCGACTTGCACTGACTTTTGGTGACTGGACAAATTCTGTCGGTTTGGGCTTACAACCCTAACTAGAAATGTTGATGTGCAGGACTTATAACTCAGCTGATGCGTCATCATGTCGGCTGAGTTCAAAACAACCCAGCAACCTATTCAGTAGCACTCTCACTGATTGTTTAGTCAATTGGAAACTTATTTGTTTGTGGATTGCAAATTCACAAATAACTGTGGAAAAATAACTAAGTTGTACTCTATCTTATGGTTGATATTATTTCAGTCGATAGGATGGTGTGAATCATTCAGTAAAACTTTAGAGTTAATGATAATCCTATTCTTGGAGTAGCAAAAATGTCAACAGACTTGACGCATCGTGCCGTAGGGTCATTCGCCAATCGCACCGCAGCAGAACAGGCACTGACCTATCTACGAGAAACAGGTTTCAATATGAATAACGTCTCTGTCGCTGTAAAAGATGAAGAGACCCAACCTGACAAGATTGCCGGAGTTGGAGTGACCGATACCCTGGGCAATCATGGCAAAGAAGGCGCAGCAAAGGGAGCCGCAACAGGAGCAACTGTTGGTGGAATAACTGGATTGTTAGTTGGCATTGGAGCCCTCGCTATTCCTGGACTTGGTCCTGTGATGCTGGCTGGCGCTCTTGGTACAGCCGCTGCAACTGCTGCTGCTGGTGGAGCGATTGGAGCTGCCACTGGCGGTTTGGCTGGAACCCTTATCGGTCTGGGTATTCCCGAAGGTCAAGCCGAGGGCTATAGCGAAGTAGTGCGTGAAGGTGGCTACTTAGTGATGGTGGATGGCTCAGAAGAAGAGATCCAAAAAGCCCAAGCAACTCTCAATAGTTCAGGTATTCGTGACTTGTCTGTGTATCAAAGTCCTGTCCGTTAAGAAAGATTTGGAGATAATCATGCGTATTCAAACAGCGTTCATTGCCCTATGCCTTTTCAGCTCTACGGTCCTCCCTGTCTACGCCCAAGGTGCTATGACTGGCAACGGTACTCCAACTGAAAACCAGAAAGATGCCACGAGTGATATGCGTCACAAGCAGATCGAAAGCGATATGCGAGCACGCATGGATCGCGCTAAGACGACAAAGAAGATGAGTAATGGTGATGTCGAAAGTCTCGTGCGCAACAAACTTGAACTGGAGATGCCAAAACGTTCCTTGAACGTTAAAGCACATAACGGTTCAGTGACTCTAGAAGGTAAGGTTGGAAGTAAAGCGGAAGCGAACCAAGCAGTACACTTCGCAAAGGGTGTTCCGGGAGTTAAGCACGTATACTCGAAACTTGCCATCAAGAGTATGTAGTCTTTTCTCCGTGTTGGGTAGGTCAAGTAGTTGGTGCCAGTGGGGAAATCTCACCTTAGCAACTCTCTTCAAACCCCATAGTAAACCGTCCAAGCTAGCCATAATGGTTGTCCCAGCAACAAGGTGGTACCTACTACTTGTAAAGGTTGACTCCGTTAGTCCTCCTTGAACATCGCAGAACCGAAATATCCTTTTAAACCCCTAGTGCAATAATTCCGCGCTGGGGGTATTTTCCCTACAAATGCTTGAGAGCTGTTTCTACGTGTTCGCTAGAAAGACTCAGGACTTCAGCAATTTTGAGAACGGACAGACCGAGGTTCATTAAAAAGAGCTGAATGGTCACTGTCCTCTGGAGCAATCCCTCTATGGGTATGTCCACTAAATCGGGGCAAGGTCATTGAGCTGAGGCGGAGTGTCAAACGCTCGCTGTTCTGGCGAGGACAAGATTTGCATTCGGGGCATGAAAAGGTCTCATATTCATTTAAGGATACCCTTTGATAAACTTTCTTTATGAAATGCGATATGATACAGTTTTCGTATGCATCTTCTCATAGCCTTTCCGATGACTCATAAACGAACGTATGTGAAACACTCATGAAGCTCGGCTACGCCCGTATCTCTAAGGCAGATGGGTCACAAACTTTGAACTTACAGCTTGATGCTCTCCTTGCAGCCGGGGTCGCACCTGAACAAATTTATACGGACGAGGCTTCTGGCAAACGCGACGACCGCCCAGGTCTAGAAGCCTGTCTCAAGGCATTGAGAACAGGTGATGTGCTTTATATCTGGAAGCTTGACCGTTTAGGGCGCGACCTCAAACATCTGGTTACAACAGTGCGCCGTTTGTCACAACAAGATATCGGTCTTAGCGTCCTGACGGGGCAAGGAGCCAATATCGACACCACTACAGCCAGCGGTAAACTTATCTTCGGGATTTTTGCCGCCTTAGCAGAATTTGAAGGCGACTTGATTCGTGAGCGTACGATGGCGGGTTTAGCCTCTGCACGAGCGCGCGGGCGCAAGGGCGGTCGCCAGTTTGAACTAACCAAAAATCAAGTCCGCCTAGCGCAATCGGCAATGGCAAATCGAGATACACACATTGCTGAACTATGTAAAGAACTCAAGGTCAGTCGAGCCACGCTCTATCGGTACGTCAGCCCCACTGGTGAACTAAGAGAGCACGGAAAAAAAGTTCTTAAGGAGCAAAGCCATAAGGCTTAATCCTATGTCCGTTTTTGTACCTTTGCCGCTTTTAACCCAATTGTTAGCTGGCTGGTAAAATCGCGCCTCTCTCTTTAAGAGGCTTTGGAATGCCTAAAACTTGCGCGATTTGCTCAAAACCCTTTTCGCCTTTATATTGCTCAATTTCTTCCTCTAACCCCCGCAATCTAACTTTTTGCCAAGATAAGTTTGCTTTGTGATGGGTACGAATGAACTCGTTAGGCAAAGTGTAAAACTCTACCTCACCGTTTCCCTCCGAACCATCATTTTTGCCATAAAATTTACCAATATTTAGAAACACAACAACTAAAAAATTAAATGCATCAAGGCTCTTCTCCTTGATTGGAAAACTGCGATCACAATCTGTTGCATATCTGATTTTCACTTGTATCAAGACTTGTGAAAGCTCTTTGTCTTTGGGTTTGTGGCGCGGAGCTGGATGAATACAGATTAAATCATATCCTTCATTGTTAGGCGGTGCTTTGTATACCAGGATATTACGCCTCATTAGATAACCCATCACAAGATACTCAGAACTGGCAGCTACAACAGGTAATCTCAACCATTGCCTTTCATTTTGCATGATACCTCTGGAGCAACCTTCTCACTAAGTCTTGGTTATGTCTAAAGTATTCCTGTCATGTACCACAGCACAGAAACTTAATTTTCTACACATGCTTTCTCAGTACAGAATCCTATTCTTAAGTGTATTTGCCGTTCAACTGCTCCCCAAACCCCTTTATAGATACATTTAATCATGTTTTGTTGTATGCATGTAAGCAAGAAAACATGCAAGCATGAATTCACTAATCGTCTGCTCTGATTGAGCGGCAGCAACCTTAATGGCTTTGACGTGTTCGCGTGGTAGGCGAACCTGTAAAGGTATAGGCTTTTCTACAACAATTTCTTTTTCTGGTACTCCACGCGGGGAGGTTGCAGCTTTAGGGGTAATCTGCGGAACTGATAACGCGGCGGCAGTTAATTCAGTTGGCTTAGCCATGTGACCTCATTTTTTCATGTAAAGCGGTTTGCATGTTTACATGCTTACATGATTTTATGTTTTTCCACAACTCCCTGATCTCTGTCACAGCAGGAGACTTGTTTTCTAACTCTTGGGCAGTTCGTCCATCCGTCATAGCGGCACTGTAAGCAACACGATCAGCAATGATCGTCTGTGCAACCGCCCCATGATGAGAAAGTGCAGCTATGGCCTGGGAGGTGATATTGGCATTCCGTTTAGCCTGCGTGACGACAAAGAGAAACGGAATTTCAACTTGACCCAACAGCTTAACAGTCGCGGCGACTGCCCAAAGATCGGAGGGTGAGGGACGCACTGGAACCAACACTAGATCAGCCATTTTGAACAGGGCAAGATTATCATCGGCACGGGTAGGTGCCGTGTCGATGAAACACCAGGCCGCGCCATTTTGTCTCAAAAGCTCTAAGCCTGCTTCAAGCCCATCACGAGTCAGTTCGATCCGTCTCGGGCGTTCGGCCTCACGGCATTCGTGCCAGATCGTTAGTGTTTCTTGAGGGTCAGTGTCGATCAGGTATGTATCGCCGTCACCGCTGCGCTCTGCTTCAACGGCGAGATGTGCGGCAAGCATAGTCTTGCCGCTACCACCTTTTTGCGAATTGATAACGATTGTTTTCATGCTTGCATGTTTCCATGTTTAGTTGCTTACCTCAGAGCATGATTACATGCTTCTAATTATTGGTCAATCCCAAGCACAACAAGAGTGGGGTCTGGTCACGAAACGGGAAAATTGTCCTCCAGGGCTGGAAGCTAGTCTCTGTAAGGTTTATGACCTCAATGAAGTTAGATATGGGGATTCCCATATCCATGAAAATAGCAAAGTTTACCAGATTGCATCATTCGCCCAAAATCCGTATCCCCAGCGGGGATGAAAGGGGGGAAGACCCAAAGCACTTGTCCCAGAGAAGCAAGTCTGCGAGGAGAAAAAGTACACGGTGTAAGAGATTTGTCGAGTGATGCAGATTTCAAGCCTAGCTCCGCTGGCGCGAAGTAAACTCTATATAACCGTCTGGGACAAGGTTTTAGCCTATTTCCTATTTTTGTGCGTATCACCGTGCCAGAGAATACGGCTATACCCCTACTATCCCGCTGGATTTCAGCTTCCACCGAGAGCGACGCCCGTTACGGACGCGCCTCAATTCGGGTGTTAGACCGCTAGGTTATCTGTTTGGGCGAAATCGGAAGGCTATGGGTGCGATCGCTGCTGTACAATCATGTCAATCAAGCACTTGATAATGCGATCGCGCTCCATTGGCACAATATCTTCTCCGTGCAGCATCTCTTGCACAATAATAAAATGCACGAGCGACCCGATAAAAATTCGTGCGGTCGCTTCTGAATCAGACAACTTGAGGTGTGGACAATTCGTAAAATATTGGCAAGCCACTCTGAACGCTGTTTGCTGAATATGGTGAACAAAAGCGCGCGCTAACTGCGGAAATCGCCCCGATTCTCCTAGAATGACTCGCATGAAATTCAGGAACTGTGGCTCCCTCATCCCGATATCCAAAACTTGATGAGCAAATTCTCTCAAGACGATTTCGGGTGTAGCTTGCAGCACTTGAGCCTCAGTTAGATTATAAACCGATCGAAATTCGCGCTCGACCAGTTGTTGAATCAATGTCGTAAATAAGCTTTCTTTGTCCTGAAAGTGACTGTAGACAGTAGCTTTTGAGACTTTGGCGGCGATCGCAACTCGATCCATGCTGGTTGCAGCGTAGCCATGTGTCAAAAATTCCTTCATTCCGCCTTCTAAAATAGCGGCGGTTTTTTCTGGTGAAAGTTGTCTTGAGACGCGATCGAGTTTTGGCTGTGCCATTCTGTCAAATTTTTCTTTGAACTGTGATGTTCATTCTAACTTGACTAAACTAAGCTGTATAGTCTAAACTCGGACAGTAAACTGAACTGACTAGTTTAGGTAAAGCCATTGGAGGCAATGATCATGCAGAACACGTTAGAAAACTCGCTCAAAACAGATGTCATCATTGTTGGAGCAGGTCCAACTGGGCTTTCGCTGGCCGTGCAACTGATGCGGCACGGGATTGACTTCGTGATTTTTGACACGAAAGAAGGAGTCACTCATTTGTCAAAAGCCTTGATTGTTCAAGCTCGATCGATGGAGATTTATGACCAGGCTGGACTCGCACAGAAAGCGATCGCAGGAGGTGAGATCATGCAGAAAGCAGCTTTCATGCACGACGGTAAGATCATTGCTCATCTCGATTTTGCCAGCTTCGGTGAACACCTGAGTCCCTTTCCATTTTTCCTGATTTTTGAGCAAAGCAAAAACGAGCAATTGCTTTACGAGTCTCTTCAGAACAACGGAAAAAAGGTGCAGTGGCGGACCGCCTTAGAAAGCTTGACGCAAGATGCAAACGGTGTGAAAGCGGTTCTCAAGGACACAACAGGCAAATCAAACACGATCGAAGCTCATTATTTGGTGGGCTGTGATGGGGCGAGTAGTCCGACACGGCATTTTCTAGATCTTCAGTTTGAAGGCTCAACTTACCCGCGCCTGTTTTATGTTGCGGATGTGGAGATGGAGTTTGAGGTAGAATCCGCAACGTTTTATGTCTTATTTGGGAAAGATGCATTTGTGCTTTTAGTACCGATGCAAGGTGAGAAGCGTTGTCGGTTGCTCGGCAATTTGCCTGAATATGATGCCCAGGTCGATCGAGAAGTGAGCTTTGAAGAAGTCAAAAGCAAAGTAAAGCAATTGGTACAGCGACCCCTAGAGATTACAACATTGCACTGGTTTTCGACTTACAAAGTGCATACTCGTCATGCTAAGAATTTTTCTAAGGGCAGATGCTTTTTGGCGGGAGATGCGGCTCATGTCCACACTCCTGCGGGTGGTCAAGGCATGAATACAGGAATTCAGGATGCTTATAATCTGGCTTGGAAACTCGCGCTTGTTTTGAAAGGAAGCGCTGGGGATGCGCTGCTTGATACCTACAACGAAGAACGTCTTGCGAACGCCAAACAACTCTTACGCACAACGGATCAGGCTTTCGGTGTCATGTCAGGCGACCAGTGGTATATGCAGTTTTTCCGCACAAACATCCTGCCCAGTCTAGCTGGAATGACAGCAAAGTTTAGCGCGGTAAAAGAGATTGTCTTTCCGATCGTTTCTGAAATTGGATTGAACTATCGCGATAGTTCTTTGAGTCAACATCAAAGCGATCGTCAGTTCAAGGTGAAAGCGGGCGATCGAATGCCCTATTTTCTGGTTGATGGCGAGAATGTTTACAACAAGGTTCGTGAGCCAAAGTTTCACTTGCTAGTGTTCTCAGATGGGCAGCAAACTTACGAAAACTTGAAACCTGAACTTGAAGTTGAATACGGCGACCTGATTGATCTCAGCGTGATTCCACTCTATCCGCACTTTGCTGAAATCTTTGGAACTGATCAAGCTTTTAAGGTGCTACTCAGACCTGATAACTACATCGGATTGATCTCTGCTAAACCTTCTTTAATTGATATCAAGGCTTACTTTAACAAGCTGATTCGACAAGCTTAATTTGGTTTAACTCGATTATGGAACGGCACAAGTGTAATGAGCTAACAACCGTGTTGCAGCGGAACTTTGTAGCATTATTCTTCTTTACGGGGTATGAGGCGCAGTGGAACGGAAAACAGGTTTAAGGGGTTCATTAAGGGTCGCTTCAGAAAACGGAAAAAATCGTACGGTAAGATTTTTCCTATAAATAGAACAAATTTGGCCTCAATGATGAAGAGCTAGTCACAAACTAGTTACAAAAGAAGCTAATAGTAGAAAATCCCAGACTGAGTGAGCGTTTTAGGCGATTGACTATCAGCTATTTATGCTGAAGGTCAGAAGCTTTTGAAGTTTTTTCTTTGCTGTTATAGCCCGAGTAGAAGTTTTGGAACCATGTTTTTCTCGCTCTACTTTTAACCAAAACAGATTTACGGTGTGAGGCTGCAAAGCCTACAGACATTGAATTTCTGTCTATTGCTGATCAGCTAACGTACGATTTTTTCCGAATTCTGAGGCGACCCCTTAATTCAACTGAACCATACGATACATTTAAGCGTGCATCTATTATATACAGCGGTTTTCATACGGATGTACCAAGATAACTAGAGTGAGTGAACCAACCTTTCGCATCAGTTTCTGTAATACGCTTTAGCCCTTGTCCTATCGCTTCTTCAAGACTTTTTTTGTCACGCTTGCCTTGGGAGCGTAGCCATTGCTTTAGTTTTGACCAACATTCTTCAATCGGCGATAGTTCTGGTGAATAGGGTGGCAAATAAAGCAGTTGCGCTCCTCTACGTTCG
>JBBRQP010000041.1:0-25907 GCA_038226175.1 Gloeobacterales cyanobacterium | reverse complement strand
TGACGATTGAAGAAGTGGAAGAGCGATTAGAGCAACGATGTCGTAGTTTATCAAAGCAGACCGAGTTGCTCAAGAGATACTTGTTCTACCACTGGTGGCCCAGAACAAAAACCTGCTAATCAAACGGAAAGAGTATTACTACCCCCGGAGGCACGACTAGTTCAGCCAATAATTTCATCGTCAAGCCTTAGCTATTACTCAATCAAAAGCCAGCTTAGAATACTTAAGCTGGCTTTTTAGTTGGGATCAACAGGCTTATGGGGAGCTGCGTCATCTAATCCATAAAAACTGAGATTAGACGTCCCATAACGGCGTTGATCCAACAGTTGCCAACCAGGCAAAATACCCGGAGCATGACGGCGCGTATGTTCACAGATGACCTGACCCGTAGCAGCCACCAACTGAGACTGTAATAGACGCTCCATCACGGGCTGATAAAGGCCACTAGTGTAGGGTGGGTCAAAATAAACTAAATCAAAGGGCGTTTCTTGGGTCATGAGATAGCCCAACACATTCGGCAGTGTACCCGGATAAACCTTAAAACGACCTTTGCCTGAGGCTTCCCAGTTTTGATTGGTCACCCGGCAAGCCTCGGGGTCTTGCTCGATACCCGCCACCCAAGCCGCTTCGCGCAGTAAGGCTTCCGCGCCAATACTACCGCAGCCACAACACAAGTCTAGCCAGCGTTTACCCGCTACTTGGCCTTGCAAAATATTAAATAAGGCTTCACGCACCCGACCCATCGTCGGACGGGTAGTTTGACCAGGAAGAGTTTTGAGGCGATGCTGACCGAGGATACGTAAATTCATGGCTGACGGGGGGTACGTTTGAGACTAGGCGGGGTAAGACCAATCAAATTGATGGTTTGTAAATCACTGAGATCGTGGTTAGATTGCAAAAACTGCTCAGAATTATGGGCTTCTCTGAGTGCTAATGTGCCTTCTTCTTGGGCTTTGGTAACATTCCCCGCAAAGGCATAGGCCAAAGTCAAATTACGATGAGCTTCCCAGTAGTCCGGGTCAATAGTAATCGCTTGCTGAAAATTTTCAATGGCCTCGCTGGTCTTTTTTTGAGAGAGTAGCAGACTGCCCAGATTATTAAAGGCGGTGGGCATTTTAGTGTCTAGTTCGAGAGCCTTGCGATAACTGAGAATACTTTGTTCGGGCTTGCCGAGACGTTTTTGGACATAGCCGATATTAGCCCAGGCTTGGGCAAAATCCGGATTAATAGAAAGGGCTTGTTCGAGGGCTTGCTGGGCAGCGGTGAGCTTATCAGTACGGGCTAGAGAAACACCTAGGTCATTGAGGAGCTGAGCATCGCCGCCTTTGAGGGTTGTGACTTTTTGGAGTGCCAGCACCGCTTGGTTATAGCGACCAGAGCCATAGGAGAGACGACCAAGTAACTCTAGGGCATTAGGGTCATCGATATTGGTCAGACCATCGAGATAGCGTAGAGCCAACTTGGGATTACCGATTTGGTAATAAAGCTGACCGAGAGCAAGGCGATAATCCTGGTTATTCGGGTCTTGTTCGAGGGCGCGTTGGAGTTGCCAGGTGGCTTCTTCGAGTTGACCGAGCCGTTGCTGACAAACTGCCAGACGATAGCGTACCCGCCCGCTTTCGCCAAATTTTTTCATGTAGCCACTATAGGTTGTGGCAGCGGGTTTCCAGGCTTCTTGCTGCTCAAGAACAAACGCTACATTAAGCAGTGCCACCGGATTTGCAGCATCGAGCTTGACCGCTTGGCGCGCAGATGCTAAGGCTCCTTTGAGATTGCCCTGTTCGGCTTCAACGACCGAGAGATTACTATAGGCTTCGGCGAATTGGGGCGCTAGCGCGATAGCTTTACGGTAGGCTGTGACCGCTGCGGGGCGTTGTCCGGTTTTGCGCAAGGCAACGCCTAGGTTATTCCAGAGTTCGGGGGCTTGCGTGTTGAGTTGTAGCGCTTGACGATACAACGTAACCGCCATGATCCATTTGCCCCCTAATGAAGCATCACGCGCTCGGTCGGCGAGGGCATTAGCTACCGTCAGGTCAATAACAGGGCGGGCTGGTGTAGGTAGACTAACTGACCCAGTCGGAGGGCTCAGGGGCAAGGCCATGGGGGGTGGGCTGAGCTTGACTTGGGCCGCAACGGGGATAACCGCTAGGACAAAGCCCAGGATAATCGGAAAAAAGAATTTGTGCCACATGGTCGGGGAGCTGACGAACGCTCTCCTAGTTATAACTGGTCTTGCTCCCCCTTTTAAAAGGTAATCGCCAATGCCCCATCCATAAACTTAGCCCCTTTGACGCGCAATCCCCGAAAGGCATTAGGCAAAACCAGATTACGACGCTGGTCACCGATGCGCAGGGTCAACTCGGGGCCATCCTGACTGAGTTCGATTTCTTTTTTGTCAAAACCCGGTAAAAATACCCGGACAGTTAGCTTTTGAGGATCTACCATTAGTCCAGGGTTACGGGTTGGGGTTTGGGTAAGATTAGGCACCAGCCACGTTGACCAAGCTTGAGGCAGACCCAAGCGCTGTACGGGAAGGGGTTCCCAGGTCGTCGTCGTCTCGCCCAGGCTCAAGTCCAAAACGCCACTCACCTGCAACTCATAGAGTTCGGCACTACCCCACAGACGCTGGGCTTGGCGAACCCGCAAAGCATCTTGGTCTGTGACCAAAAATAACGAAACTTGTTTGCGCGCAGCCTGCTGAGCGCGTTGGATCAAATTGGTGATGTCGTTACCTTTTTGACCTAGATCTTGGGTACTCATACTGCCTGCGACCACAGCGCGCAGCAAGGGTTCTAAAAATGGGGTCAAGGCGAGCGATATGGGCGAACTGCGGAAAGCATCCTGAAAGCGGCGCACATACCACCCTAGTTGTTCGGGGCAAGCCAGTAAGCGCAGCAAAGACTGATCAGAGCTGAGACTCAACACAAGCACGTCATACTGCTGATCCCAATCCCGTAAGGCCAGTAATAAAAATAATTCATCAAAGCCCGGAATCACCCCTAGCTCTTGACCGTGGACATTTTTGAAAAATGGCGTTCGCAAAAATTCTTCCTCGAGGGCACGCACACGATTCCAACTTTGTTCCAAAAAAGCCGTTGTCCGCGCTTCGAGAGCCCACAGCTGAGGCTGGATCTGAGTAGGCGTTGCGGTGAGCGTTTGGCCTAGGATACTGCTGAGGTGATCCCCTTGACCGATTAAGAGAACCCTAGCGCCAGACTCGGCACAGACGCGCGCGCAGGCGACTGGTAGGATGCGTTCTCGTATATTGTCTATACCCAAAAAAGCTAACGTTTTTGCCATCTCATTACATCCTCACTACTTAAGGTAATCCACCTAGCTGCGTACGCAATGCGGCAGATGGGGCAAAAATTGTGACCCGTTGTGCCGGAACTATCAGCAGCTCACGGGTCTTGGGGTGGCGCACTTGGCGCGTAGGACGGTGACGGGTCGAAAAGGTACCAAAATCGTGAAGTCTGACCGCGCCGCCACGCAGTAGAGTTTCGGTAATGGCATCTAGGGCGGCATCTAGGGCGGCAGCTGCCACGCGTTGCGAAAGACCATCGACTTTGTGGGCCATCAAACGAGCAAGTTCTTGACGGTTTATGGCATCCACACTTCGGCTCCCACGCACAAAACTACTTAATGGCTTCTACCTCATCGGTGAAAAACCAAATGGTCACGCCATCTTTAAACTCCACCACATAGCCAAAACCACTACCATCGGCGATGCGCAAATCCTTAATAACACCGACTTCTCCGACTTTTTGGGTCGCCTTACCACGGGTAAAGAGGTCTTGTACTCGGCAAATGCGTACCGGTGTCCCTTTGGTCATCATGGTTGCTACCCCCTGTGTGTACCCTAGTTTATCAGGCTCTAGCTAGAGGCTTGCAGACGTTTTTTGCGTCCCGACTCAATAATCTCATCAAGGGATTCTTTGGTTTTACGCACCTGCTCGAGAGCTTGGGTATAAAAGTCAAGATCGCGCTTGACCCGTTCGGCACTCAAACCCAAGCGGCTACAGATCACCTTGAATTCTTCGGTACGCTGCGTTTCGGTGAGCGTTTGTAGATAGCTCTCTAGCCCTGTAGCCAAACCCAAGGCAAAAATGCGGCTGTATTTGGAGAGCACGCCTTGCTCACAAAAGACCCGGATTGATTCTGGCAAGTCTGTTACAGCTTCACCTTTGAGGGCTTGAGCAAGTACCTGACTAGGTGTTTGTTGCACAGCTAGAGCATCATTGCGAATCTGATAGGCTGCAAAGCCTTCCGCCTGAGCTAACGCATCAAATAAGGGTTCTTTGTCACTCGCCGGACGGTACCCATCCAAAAAACGGTCGTAAACTGTCACCAAACCCAGAGCGAAAAATGGGTCATAGCGAAATTGGTGATGTACCGTCAGTAGATGAATTTCCACCAAAAGCTCATCAATAACCCGTCGATAAATCGAATTTAGGGGGCGGGGAAACAATTCAAAAAAGACTTGCTTAGTAGCGGCAACGGTTTTGACCACGGATGCATTGAAATTAAGGTTATCTTTATCTTCCCTTGCCCCAGAGCTTTGGGCAAGAGGTAACCTAGTAAACGTGCCACTACGGAGTATACTAACCTTCGTCTGTTGTGGCATCATACTGAGTTATGGCAAAACAAATTTGCCCCCTTTGCGGTAGTGCTGTACGTTATAGTTCTCCTTTAGAACTGGTGATTGGCTTGGTTACGTTCAATCATAACTACGTCTGTACTAATCAATTTTGTGGCTGGGAAGGCGTTTTGGAGACTCGGCGTAGCCAAACAGTTTCTGATGTAATTACCGTAGTGATTTTGGGCATTGTGGCAAGCTTAGTCTTTTTTGCGTTGATCCAATTCTTTAATTTACCGCGCTCTAAACAACCCAAGAGTAATCGCCGTGCGGCTCCATTTAGCTTACTTATAGGTCAGATCACTATAAATGCCGAAAAAGAAGGGTCAAGACTGTCCGCGTTTCGTCTTGACCCTTCTTTCGTTCACTCCTCGTCAAGTCTTTATTTAATCAGATCTTAACCATCTTTGTCAAGCGTTAGTTCAGGATGAACTGTTTGGGCTAAGGTTCGAGGTTAAATAAGCTCTGGAGCGCTTGCAGGGCTTGACGACGCGCTTGTACATCCTGTTCGGCACGAATTTTGAGCATTGGGTCATGAAGGATTTTGTTGACAATCGCGCGGGTCAGACCGTCAATAACATCTTGATGCTTACCTGCAAATTCGATACCCAAACGAGACAAGGCTTTTTCAAGCTCTGAGAGACGGATCGTCTCAATTTTTTGGCGTAGCGAGTTGACTGTAGGCACAGCTTCGAGAAAGCCACACCAACCCATAAATTTTTGCACTTCTTCATCAAGCAAAAACTGGGCTTGGTGGCTCATCTGTTGGCGATAGGCCAAATTACTATCTACAACTTGTTTGAGGTCATCTACGTTGTAAGACCAGACACCGGGCAAGCGTTGCACATCCGGTGCGATATTGCGGGGTACGCCAATATCAAAGAAAGTCAAGCTACGTCCATTGAGGTGCAATAACTCAAGATGGGCATAGGTGACAATCGGCTCTTGCGTAGCGGTACTTGTAAAGACCAGATCTGCTTTTTCGAGAGCTGTGAGCAGATGATCCCAAGGTAGGACAGCGATGGGATGGGGAAACTGAGCAGCGAGGGCTTCAGCGCGCTCTAAAGAACGGTTGAGCAGCGTAATTTGGTCAGCTCCTTTAGCAATCAAGTGACGGACAAACAGTTCGCCCATCGTGCCTGCGCCCAAGACTAGATTATGACGGCCTTTGAGTCCGGTTTTGGCAGCAGCGAGTTCGACCGCCGCCGAGGAGATCGAAACGGCTTTGGTGCCGATCTCAGTTTCGGTACGCACCCGTTTCCCGGCACTAATTGCAACCTTAAAGAGTTCATTGATGACCCGCCCAGCGGTCTTGGCTTGCTGCGCTTGCTGATAGGTGGCCTTGACTTGGGCTAAAACTTGGCCTTCACCAAGGATCATCGAGTCTAACCCCGCCGCAACCCGCAAAAGATGCATCACAGCATCTTCGTGCAGCAACGTAAACAAATGGCGCTGGAGGGTCGCTAGCGGTACATCATGCTGACGTGCCAGATACTGAATAATTTCGCGTACACCCTGCTCGGTATCCGTGACAACGGCATAAATTTCTAAGCGGTTACAGGTACTGAGCAGCGCCACTTCTTGGACATGGGCGGCACTCTGGCTAAATTGTTGGAGCACTGCCGAGACTTGGTCGGCTGGGATACTGAGACGTTCGCGCAACTCTACAGGTGCGGTGCGGTGACTCAAGCCTACGACTGCAATGTGCATAGACTCTTCCATCGAGTGGGTCATAGGGTTGAATGATCCCCTAGGGTAATGCTCCCTTATTCTACCAGTGGCGATGCAATCTATCGCGTTTTAACTAGGTTCTTCGAGTCGCAAAAAGACAGGTTCGGCAGGACGCGGCGTTTGTCCAGCAGGTAACCCACCCCAAGCCGTATCTTGCCACATAAGTTGCTGGTAGCTCGCCGGGGCAAAGCCTAGTTGCTGATAAATGCGCTCACTCAAATCTGGCGTGACCGGAGCGAGCAAGATCGCACAGAGTCGTACAAGTTCTAAAACGCTATAAAGGACAACTTCAGCCTCAGCGCGCTCACCTTTTTTGAAGAGACTCCAGGGCGCTTGGTCATTAAAATAACGATTACCCAGCTGGGCAATCGCAATCGTACCCTCACAGGCACCCGCAAAATCAAGATCTTCGTAGGCTCGAGCTACCGTTGCGACTTGGGTCATGGTAAACACACGCAGGGGATGATCGGTGGCAATAGCTTGCTCAGGAATAATGTTGTCACAATTTTTGGTAAGTAAGCCGAGGGTGCGATTGAGTAAATTACCCAAATCGTTGGCCAGATCCGCATTAACAGTCTGGACAAAGCGTTCCTCAGAAAAATCTCCATCTTTACCAAACTCAATACCCCGCAAAAAATAGTAGCGCACCGCATCGAGACCGTAGCGTTCGAGCAGGGCATAAGGATTGAGGACATTGCCGGTAGATTTGCCCATCTTGCGTCCATCTTTGGTAGTCAAAAACCCATGACCAAAGACTTTTTTGGGCAAAGGCAAATCTGCTGAAAGTAGCATTGCTGGCCAATAAACCGCATGAAAGCGTAGGATATCTTTACCGATCACATGCACATCAGCCGGCCAGCCTCGGGCTAAGACATGGGCTAAAGTTGCCTCATCTTCTGGTTCGAGTAAGGCCGTCATGTAGCCCAATAGCGCATCAAACCAGACATAGACCGTTTGGGCGGGGTCGATCGGCAGGGGAATGCCCCACTGCACATGAGCCCGTGAAATCGAAAAATCTCGTAGGCCATCTTTGACCCAGCCCAAAACTTCATTACAACGCGTAGCAGGCTGGACAAAATCAGGATGTTCGGCGAAATAGGTTTCGAGGGCTTGTTGATATTTTGAGAGAGCGAAAAAATAGTTTTCTTCTTGCCGCAAGACGACAGGTTTGCCATGAATGGCGCACAAGTTATCACCTACGAGGTCTTTGGGGTCTTTAAATTCTTCACAATCAATGCAGTACAAGCCACTATAGGCCGCCTTATAAATGTCACCTTTCGCCCAAACCCGCGCGAAAAACTCTTTGACAATTTGTGCATGACGGCTATCGGTGGTGCGAATAAAGCGGTCATAGTGAATATGCAAAGCCTGCCAGAGCTGTTCAAATTCGGCTACCAGTTCATCACAATGTTGCTGCGGTTGTAGCCCACGCTTCTCAGCGGTAGTAGCAATTTTTTCGCCGTGCTCATCACCACCAGTAATCATAGATACTTCAGCACCCTGCAATCGGTAATAACGCGTCAGGGCATCGACAGCCAAAGTTGGGTAAGCACTGCCCATGTGGGGTGCAGCATTGACGTAATAAAGCGGAGTTGTCGCAATAAAGCGCAAGGTCATTTCCTGAGTATCGCTTCGCTATCATAACTGAAGGCTTGTCCGCGCTCAAAGAACTATGAACAGCTAATTTCACTTATGTTTATGCCAAAATGCTATTTTGTACACAGTCTTAACATGTGCCCAAAGAACTGGTAGACCTCGGAAAAGTGCTTGAGACAGACCGAGGTAGGTTATCGTAAAAAAGGCTTAGTGAGATGGTTTAAAGAATGCGTAGTCATTGCAATACGGCAGTTAATGAAGCTCTAGTAGGGACACAGGTCACCGTATGCGGCTGGGTTGGTCGCCGACGCGATCACGGGGGCGTCATCTTTCTGGATCTGCGAGATCATACCGGAATTGTCCAAGTTGTCGTTGACCCACAGCAGATTCCTGTAGCTGAGAGCTTGCGTAGTGAATTTGTGGTAGAGATTACGGGCATGGTGATGGCGCGTCCCGCTGATGCAGCTAATTTAAAATTAGCCACTGGCAAGATTGAGATCAAAGCTACCAACTTAGTTTTACTTAATCCTTCTAAAACACCGCCTTTTGCCGTTAACGAAGAAAACGAGATTGATGAAAAAAAACGTCTTGAATATCGTTATCTCGATCTGCGCCGTACCTCGATGCAAAACAACTTGCGTCTGCGCCATCGCTTAGCCAAACTAATCCGTAGCTATCTCGAAGATGAACTTAGTTTTATTGAGATTGAAACCCCAATTTTGACAAAGTCCACACCCGAAGGGGCGCGTGATTATTTGGTTCCAGCGCGGGTTAATCCTGGTCAATGGTACGCGCTGCCCCAATCGCCTCAGTTATTTAAACAAATTTTGATGGTAGCGGGTTTTGATCGTTATTATCAGATTGCCCGCTGTTTTCGTGATGAAGACCTGCGCGCTGACCGCCAACCAGAATTTACCCAACTAGATATGGAAATGAGTTTCTTGGATCAAGAAACGATCATGGCGCTCAATGAAGGCTTAGTACGGCATCTATTCCAAGAGATCAAGGGCGTCACTTTACCCAATCCGCTATCACAGCTGACTTATCAAGAAGCGATGAACCGCTACGGCTCAGATAAACCTGATACGCGGTTTGGTCTCGAACTGATCGATACGAGTGCTGTTTT
The DNA here is from genome assembly GCA_038226175.1 of Gloeobacterales cyanobacterium. Classification (GTDB taxonomy): domain Bacteria; phylum Cyanobacteriota; class Cyanobacteriia; order Gloeobacterales; family Anthocerotibacteraceae; genus JBBRQP01. The sequence goes on along the minus strand of JBBRQP010000041.1, from coordinate 16,818 downwards.
TAAGGGTACTGGCTTTAAAGTATTTGCCTCAGTCCTCGAAAAAGGTGGCGTGGTTAAATGCATTGCTATCCCCGCAGGCGATGACAAGATTTCTAATACCCGCATCAAACCGGGTGGTGACTTATTTAATCTCGTTGCCCAATTTGGTGCCAAAGGCTTAGCTTTTATTAGAATCCGTGGTACCCAAGAGGCACTTCAACTCGATGCGATTGGTGCGCTCAAAGATAGTTTGACCCCCGAAAAAATCACTCTACTACGTGAACTCACAGGTGCGCAACCAGGCGACTTATTATTATTTGGCGCGGGGGACAGTACGACAGTTAATGAATATTTAGGCCGCTTGCGCTTAGCCCTTGGTGAAGAATTGCACCTGATCGACGCGACCAAAGATCATCTGCTCTGGGTGACTGAGTTTCCAATGTTCCAATTTAACGCTGAGGAAAACCGTCTCGAAGCCCTCCATCATCCCTTCACAGCACCTCATCCTGAAGATATTGGCGATCTTGCCCATGCCCGCGCCCTAGCCTACGATATCGTCTGGAATGGTGTCGAAATCGGTGGTGGCTCAGTACGGATTCATCAGCGTGAAGTCCAAGAAAAAGTTTTTGCGGCAATCGGTCTCACTGATGAAGTCGCCCAAAGTCGCTTCGGCTTTTTGCTCGAAGCCTTTGAGTACGGCGCACCACCCCATGGCGGTATTGCCTACGGTCTGGATCGCTTGACGATGCTCTTTGCTGGGACGACCTCAATCCGCGATGTGATTGCCTTTCCCAAAACTCAAAAAGCCCAAGATTTGATGTGTGATGCCCCTTCTGATGTATCTACCAAACAACTGACGGAACTCTATGTACGTTCGACCTACCAGCCTGCGCCATAGTTTTGTGGTGCTGTGTTTGGGCTTTGCCCTGTACCAACCTCTGTTAGCCCAACCTTTGGACTCAGAAATTGCTGTGCGTCAAACGCTTATCGAGCAGATGAATGCTTGGAATCGCGGGGATATCCCAGCTTTTATGACGGGTTACGACAATAGTCCAGCCACGACCTTTGTCGGCTCGACGGTAACCAAAGGTTATCAACAAGTCCTAGACCGTTATCTCAAGCGTTATTCTAGCCATAGTAAAATGGGTACTTTAGCGTTTGCTGATCTTGAAATACAGATGCTCGGCAGTGATTACGCCACGGTCATTGGTAAATGGAATCTTGTACGCACCAAGGCTGAGGGCGGCAATGTCGGTGGTCTTTTTACGCTAATTTTGCATAATACCGAAACTGGCTGGAAGATTATCCAAGACCATACCAGCTAAATTTTGCTCTGATGGCTTGCTCTATCTCAAAGGTTGGTGGTATATCTCTTTCACACCCTTGTGAGTCCTGTCATGAACAGCAATTATGAAACCAACAACACCGTCTGGTTATTGATGGCAGGCGCGGTCTTTCTAGCTTTAATCAGCATTCTCACGATGGTGACCACCAATATTGTCTGGTTTGTGGCAGGCGTTCCTTTAGCTATACTCATGTTTTTGTATGCTATCAATCTAGCCAGTCGCATTAACCACTCCGGTCGTCCAGCTAAACGACGCTAGAAAACCTGACCCCAGTTAATATGGATGGGTGTTACGCTAAGTGTTAATTTGCCATGATCTCCTCCGCCCGCTTCAACCGTATTGACGACAGCGATGATGCTTTGTTTTATCAGGCTCCTCGACTAGTGCAGCATATTGATGATGGTTTTATTGGTCATCTCCAAGCCTTGATGCACGAAATTATTGCGCCCCAGGCCACGATCCTTGACCTGATGAGTAGTTGGGTCTCACACTTACCTAAGTCTCTAGCTGTAGGCGATGTGGTGGGTTTGGGCATGAATGAAGTGGAGCTTGCCGCTAATCCCCAACTCAGCCGTTATACTGTCCAGAATCTCAACCAAAATCCTATCTTGCCCTATGCTGATCAGAGTTTTGATGTTGTGCTTAATACGGTTTCGATTCAGTATGTGACGCGCCCTTTAGAACTTATGCCAGAAATTGCGCGTATCCTCAAACCTAATGGCTCGGTGATCATCAGTTTTTCTAATCGCATGTTTCCGACCAAAGCGGTTACAGCTTGGCGTGAAGGCTCTGACGAAGATCATGTGGCGCTGGTGCAGGGCTATTTCCAACAAACTCAGGGTCTGACGAATATTCGGGTAATACGCAAGGTTAGTGCCGTCCAAGGGGTGATGACCTGGTTTTTACCGAGTGCTGACCCTCTGTATGCTGTCATTGGCCAAAAGGTCAACTCTTGACATTGGGACATAAATTTTGTCTGATAGATAAATAGGCGTTGCGCCGGGATAGCTCAGTTGGTAGAGCAGAGGACTGAAAATCCTCGTGTCGCCGGTTCAAGTCCGGCTCCTGGCATACTTATTTGCAAGCCTGCTTAAGCCCCTAGAGATAGCTCTGGGGGTATTTTAATGAAGAAACGCGCTTAGCCCCATAGAACTAAATATCCACTAGATGTTGCAGTAGATCACATCACTTCCGTTTAGATAGTCATCTCTGCTCTGAGAAAACCCCACTGACCCAATACTGGGGAGCTAAAAGTGGAGGACATCTTTCTTGTTCTGTATCCCCAGCCGAGTATTTAAGCAGAAAGAGTATTACTTTTGTTGATTCTGCGTTTTCATCTGATCTTTACTGTTGGCTGTGGCTGCTGAATCACTTGTGCTTTTTTCATCCTTCTTCAGAGGGGTGCCACCTGCCGTATTGATACTTCCATAGCCAGGGCGCATGTTTGGATTAGTGGGTAGTTTTTTATCGTTGCTAGCAGCGGTATTAGCTTTACTGTTGATACCAAGACCCTGATCTCGTTGCATCTGAGCCCGATTAGCGGAGGATTCTTGCTTATCTCTTGTCGCTGTACTATTACAGGAGGCAAGTACAAACATCAGAGATAAACTTAACATCGTAGCCCTTAACTTGTTGATTTTCACGCTAACTCCTTGAAGCATTGAATAGAGACGCTGATTACTAAAAAAGCACATTTGATTTTGAGAAAATCAAAGCTCTCTCTAACGATAGAATTTGTTGGCTATTTGTATGCTCTCTCTAGAGTCTAACTTTTAATGAAAGGCAGCTCTATCTTATGGATACTGATCTTTAGTCTTAAGATTGATTAACAGCAGTGCGTAATATTGACCCATGCTAACTATCCCTAAGGATGAGGTCTACATCAGCATCGAAGTTTAGGTTAGGGAAGACGTTGTCAGTTAAGGAATTTAATGATGGCAATTACAGCCCATGATCTAAAACGTGCAGCTGGCACCTTCTATAATCGTAGTCAACTAGAGTCTGCTCTAGAACGATTACGAGATTCTGATTTTGACATGAATGATGTTTCTGTCTTAGCAAAATATGAAGAGGGAGAACCGGGTTCAGTTGCGGGAGTTCCAGTAACAGATACAGTTGGCAACCAATCAGAAGAAAAGGCTGTTAGAGGAGCTACAACTGGTGGAATTATTGGTGGTATAGCAGGTTTGTTAGTGGGCATCGGAGCCTTAGCCATTCCAGGCATCGGTCCTATCATGACCGCTGGTGTCATAGGTACAACTCTTGCTACAACCCTCACCGGCAGCGCCATTGGGGCAGCGACTGGCGGTTTAGTAGGGGGCTTGATTGGTTTGGGAATTCCTGAAGCCCGCGCTGAGAATTATGATGCCGCTATTCGCAAGGGGGGCTATTTGGTTTTGGTGGACGGCACTGATACCGAACTCCAAAAAGCACATGCCATTCTCCAAGGTGGCAATATTGATGACTTTGGCATCTACGATATTCCTGCTCATCCTCAATCTGATACCTCTACGCCGCATGCAGATGATCACGAGCCAAACCTAGGGGATCGCGCTCGTAATTTAGGCCAAACTATCGAAGGTCAGACTCAAAAAACCTGGGGTAACGTCACAGGTAACCCTGATGACCAAGTAGAGGGCGAGCTGAAGACTCAGCAAGCTAACGAAGAACGCCGCACTTACTAATTATCTTGTGACCAAAACCTACCCGTCTCATAAGGGTGGGTTTTGGTAGTTAAACACCATCTAGACCTGCCTCACAGTCTCTATACTGCTGCAAAATCCCCTGCTTTTTGGCATTGATGATAGGGTCGAATAGCCGTATTATTCCAGCAGACTATATAGTCTTCGGAGCTGATGCTTTCTGCCAAGTTGATAGCATCTTGATGAGACTGAACTTGAGTGAAAATTGAGACGTTATTGCTGTAGAGACTGATGACAATCAGTGCGGGATCTAGAACGTAGGGACGAAGTTCAAGACGGTTACAATACATAAACTCTCCTTGCAATGGGACAAGAATTTTGTAAACCTGTTACCTGTTTTTAATTATTGACGAATATTAATAAAGCCTAGGTGATCATATATAAAACTTTAGAAGATGAGAATAATTCATATTATTTGTTTACATTTGAAAAATCAAAGAGGTGCTTTATCCACCCCTTTGGTATCTGTTTATTGACTTAATAGTATTTAGTGACCAATAACGCCAGTACTTGAGGCAAGCCCAAAAATATGGCGCACCACGCTGTAACCAGCCAAATCCCACAGCAGGTAGGCAACAAAGCCAATCATTGCCAAATGGTCGTTCCAGATTTCTGCTTAGGGAGTAAAGCCGAATTGCCACGCGTTATGGTCATAAGGGGTATCAAGCGGATCGTGGCTGAAGCTTACAGAGGCAGCTCTCGCCTTGCGTGGTGTCTTCCTTGAGCAAACTGCTCTAGATAATTTAATGCTATGGACTGCAACCTGCAATACCTTCAGTCTAAAGTAAGAGCTAAGTGTTATCTTGCTAGCCATAAGTTCAGGTTTTTCATTACAGCTAGATCAGTGGCTAATCCTCTCTTGATATAAGCCATGATTTGCTAACTAATTCTTGTCTTAATTTTACTAATTATTGCTTCTTGCGGAAGAGGCTTTTGTAATTTTTACAGCTATTTTGTTGTATCTAGAAGGGCGATGTGACAAGCTTTTCTAACTGTAATAAAAAGAATCCTGACCTGCTTGTGATCGGTGTTGAGAAATTAATATTAAATGTCACAGAACCTTTTGACCCTCTTGCCGGACTCCAACTCACAGCCCTGAGCCGTCAAATCATTTATGTCATGGGTCATCAAGACGGAGGGCATTACCAAAGTGCTTGCTCGACCTGTCCCTTCAATAATCTTGGCTAGATATCGACCTCAAGATCTCTCTTGGGGTCAGTGTGAGCTGAACAAAAACTGGATAAGTTGGGGAGACAACAGGCCAGTTTATCAGGAGGATACCCATGATTAAGGACATTGAGGACAAGCAACCACAGGAACTCCGCGAAAATATGGCACCTGCTGTGGTCATCGAAGAGAAAACTGTCGAACCTGATAGCGAACAAGGCGAACCCACAGCCATAGCCAAACCCGAAGAGCATAGCAACAACCATCCCGTGGTCATAACTGTGGGCGCTGCTAGCGGTGGTTTGGTAGGTGCTGCTATCGGTAACTTAGTTGGAGGACGCTTGGGGGCAACCTTAGGTGCGGTCGCCGGTGCCGTAGCAGGTGGTATTGCTGGTAGTCAGGTAGCCGAAGACCTCAACCACAAAGTGGATGGGGTTGTGGATGCAGTAAAAAACACCATTGAGGAGATCAAACCCAAGGTTATTGAGGCTGTGGATACGGTCAAAGATACGGTTTCTGAGGCCAAGCCTGCTGTATCTGAAGCAATTCATAATGCTGGTGAAAGCCTCAAAACATCGCTGACCAATGTGGGCGATGCCGTCAAGACTACAGTGGAAGAAGCCAAACCATCGGTTATCAGTACAGTAGATGCCGTCAAAAATACCATTGAAGAAGCCAAACCTGCTGTGGTAAGTACAGCTGATGCACTCAAGGATTCAGTAACCCAAGCTAAACCGGGTATAGATCAGGCTATTGAGGATGCCACCCAAGGGGTCAAGTCCTCAATAAATAAAATTAAAGATCAGGTTACCCATAGTGATCAGATCAACCCGCCTTCCAGTGTCGAACTGCCGAGTCTACCGCGTACACCAGGCATCTCACCGCTGGTTAATGATGCCTACTCTCAAGCTGTTGAACTAGGTCAGCCTGTAGATGAAGCCCTCAATCAAAAGCCCTAAGCCTACACTAGTGATGTTGTTTACTTATCCGATTGATTGATACGATTAGGGTCTTTAGTGCCACTAAATCTTAGTGGCACTAATTTTTTGGTGTATGCAAAGAACTGCTCTGCTCCAATATTTGCAACCAAGGTCTTTTTGGGCATAGTGCGTTGGTGTTCTTACAAATAAAAAGTCTTTCATACTTAAGGACTACTCATTTAGATAGTTTAAAAGTTGGATAGCAACGCTCACAATAGAAGTTAGTCCAAACTCTCTATAAAGGAGGCAGTATTATGCCCGCACGTCTTGTCCAAGTTACATTGGTCAATAATTCAGATTATCCAATTTGTTGGCTTGATGACGGTAGAACCATCGGATTCTGGCAAGAGCCTTGGTTTCCATCAAATCTAAAAGACCTTAAAAAGGGAGAACAAGGAACATGGCGCTTAGATTCGGGTAATGCTCGGCTCGGCGTGGAAGGGTGGGCTAAATTTGTAGTCAATGTCCCGCCTGAAGACAATATTGGCCTTCAGACTGAGTTTATTCACTTAGATTGGGAGTTGCCGTTTCTTGGGGATTTTGTTTGTAAGATCGCCCATACCCGCCCAGAACCACCGGACAATGATCCCCAAAACCTGAAGCCCAGCAAGATTAAGGTCAAGGATCTAGGTTTTACCAATTTGCCTGGTGATGAAACCATGCCAAGTCAAATTATTACTGGTGATACGCTGATTGCACATCCCGTAGTAGGAGATCAACCTTTGGGAATAGCCGATGATCTAGAGACTGAGTTCAACCATATTTGGTGGACTATTGAGGTATTAGATGCGTAACTGTAAGGCTAATGTAACCTATATCTTGGAAATCTAAGAACCCTATAAAAAGGTGGAGATAACTGCTTGATTATCTCCACCTTAGAACTATATTCGTACGCCTTAAACTGCTGTCCGGCCTGTAATAAGATTATAAGCCAGACCCGCTAAAGCTAAGACCAATAGGATATGGATTAGGCTGCCACCGACATGCACGGCAAACCCAAATACCCACAAGAGGAAGAAAACAACAACACCTGTCCAGATTAAGTTGACCATGGCTTTTCTCCAGATTTAGATACAGCATCAGCGCGGTAGTATCAATAGTTTAAATAAGTCTCTATTTATCTAAACCTATCCCAAGAAATAGATCAGGAATATCCTAGGCATGAGCTGACAATATGTATCAAGAAGAGCACATCCCCATCATGTAATCCACTGACCCATTCTCCCAAGCCTGAGCTAAACATGTCATGATAGAGAGCTTGTGTTCCAGTGACTCCTCATGCAACCGCGCCGGATTGCCCGTGAATTGGCTTTTTTATGTTTGACGCAGCTTGTCCCCACCGAGGACAAAAAAAAACCAGCCATGATCCCGCCTGAGACCCTTAGCGATGCCGAATTATCCGCTCTTTTGCACCGGGTGATCGTATTCTTGCGTGAAGAGTGCGAAGAAACCCTCGAACAAGCGACCATGCAAGTTCAGCAGAGCCACGAAGCCCTACTTCAGAGCGATATTGGCGCTCGTGACATCACGAGTGCCCGTGAAAAGTTAACCCAAGCCGTCAATCTGACCCAACAGGCGATCAACACGCTCGGAGCGACCCTCGAACTACCAGAACGCTTACTGCTAGCTGATCATCCCGAAGTGCGTCCACTTACCCTTGCCCTGATCCGAACCTATCTACAACAACAACCCCGTATTGAAGAAGTTATCAAAAAAGCTATGGTGGGCTGGTCTTGGGATCGTCTGGGACGCATCGAACAAGCCATGCTGCATCTGAGTGTGACTGAGATTTTGGGATTTGAAGATATTCCCGTCAAAGTTAGTATTTCTGAGATTGTCGAGCTAACCAAACGCTACGGCGGTGAAACCTCACCTGCGTTCGTCAATGGTGTATTGCGGCGGGTATTGCAGACATTGGAGCCAGCGACGTAATCCGAAAATTTTCAATAACCGGATTGCTCAAAACTTTGGTGGCAATTTCCATAACTAAGTTTTCAGCAGCAGTGTGATCGATGGCCTCAATTTCTAGGCAAATCAGTTTTCCGATGCGTAAATTTCCAACTGGGTAACCCATTTGACCTAAACCCTGAGCCACAGCAACTCCAGCGGGGTCAAGGACAGATGCTCTGAGGAAAATTTCTACAACGGCAGTGTACGGCATGGGGTTTAGCATAGCTGATTTTTGACCCCAAAAATCTAGCTACAGGGGTACAAATCCTGATCCATAATCAGATATAGTGGGAGTACTATATCCCCGAAGATGCCAGTGCGTTCTGCCCTCTTGCCTAGTCCCCTCCAAACGCCTGCTTTCTCGAGTGATTCTACTGACCGTCTACGAATTTTTTCTGGCTCAGCTAATCCCGATTTATCGCTACTGGTGACGCGTTATCTGGGTATCCCGCTGGGCAGTATGGTACGCAAGCGCTTTGCCGATGGCGAAATCTATGTCCAAATTCAAGAATCTGTGCGTGGTTGTGATGTTTATTTGATCCAGCCTACCTGCCCGCCTGTCAATGATAACTTGATGGAATTGTTAATTATGATTGACGCTTGCAAACGGGCGTCAGCAAGACAAATCACGGCAGTATTACCTTATTATGGCTACGCTCGAGCTGACCGCAAAACCTCGGGACGCGAATCGATTACGGCCAAATTGACCGCCAACTTGATCACTGAAGCTGGGGTGAGTCGGGTTTTGGCGATGGATCTGCACTCGGCTCAGATTCAGGCTTACTTTGATATTCCAGTCGATCATATTTACAGTAGCCCTGCCATTGTCAGCTATCTCAAGCAAAAAAACTTAGACAAAATTATCGTCGTCTCGCCTGATGTGGGCGGCGTGACACGGGCCAGTGCCCTAGCCAAAAAATTAAATGATGCCCCCCTTGCCATCATTGACAAACGCCGTCAGACCCATAACGAAGCTAAGGCGATGAATGTGATTGGTGATGTGTCTGGTAAACGAGCAATTTTGATTGATGACATTATCGATACTGCCGGGACGATTATGGAAGCTGGTAAAGCCCTGCTCGAACAAGGAGCCATTGAAGTCTATGCTTGCGCTACCCATGCCGTTTGTTCGGGCTTGGCTGTAGAACGCCTCTCCAACGAAATTTTTAAAGAAGTAATTCTGACCGATACGATCCCGATGCCGCCAGCCAAACAATTTCCACAGCTTACCGTCTTGTCCGTTGCCGAATTACTGGGTGAAGCGATTTGGCGGATCCATGAAGATAGTTCTGTCAGTAGCATGTTCCGCTAATCTGTAAAAGGTTGGGTAACGCCTCTCTTTTTGTTATAGACACAAAAAGCCAAGCGTTCCAACGAGCGAGCATCACCTTGTGTTTATGACCTTTCAAAAAGCTGTCCTCCTGCTTGCTCTCTATCTTTCGCTACAGAGTACCGCTTTGGCGAAGCCCCTCAGCGTACTGGTCACTTTTGCGCCCTTATCTGCTTTAGCTCAGGCCATTGTCGGTCAAACAACCTCTGTACAGCTGCTGGTTCCTCCTAAATCAGCCATTCATGACTATCAAGCCCGTCCCGGCGATGTGCTCAAACTCCGGCAAGCCGATGTCCTGATCTGTAATGGCTTTGGGTTGGAAGCCTTTCTTGAGCCTCTGATGACGACCGCAGAGGCTTTGACCACAATCACTACAAGTGCAGGCTTGACCCCACTGCAGCCACTCAATCCCCATATCTGGCTTGATCCACAGTCACTGAGCCATCAGCTAGAGGTCATCACCACTGGGTTAAAACGTTATGATCCTACCCAGCAAACGCTCTATCAACGCCATAGTCTCAACTATTTACAGCAACTAGCTCAACTCGACTACCGCTATCGTGCCACGCTAACCCCATTGTCCGCCCAGCTATTTTTGACTCTAGATCCGGCATTTGCCTATCTAGCGCACAACTATGGTTTACAACAAGTCGTACTTTTGCCCTTGGGTGAAGAACAACTTACGCCCCAGCGTTTGCGTCAGGTGATCGATATCATCCGGCAGCAACACATTCGTACACTCTTTGCTCCTTTGGGTCTGGAGAGCGGGTTATTGACCATATTGCGGCAAGACTTGGGCATCAAAATTCAATTTCTTGATACCTTAGAAACTCACTTGGTTACCCCTGACTCCCTTTTGTTAGCCCTACGGCAAAATTTAGCGGTAATCAAGGCTGGATTAACCCCCCCAGCTGCAAAATTGACATAACAGCGTCATAATTTTGGCATAACCTTTTCTTAAAGTATTCCTATCCTTATCAGATGATCGATGACTCTTGTACCCATACTCATTCTCCTAAGTATCCTTACCCTACTGCTGTGGGTAAGCGGGCTTTGGTTTTTGAGTTTTCTTTTCCCAAATCGCTGACTACGCTCTTGCCTCTGGTCGTAGGGATTATGAATCTGATATGGTACACATGAACCCTAACCAACCCTCTACCATGCGTATTTTGATTACCGGAGGAGCCGGATTCATCGGTTCTCATCTCACTGACTGCCTGATGCATGAAGGCCATGAAGTTTTATGTTTAGATAATTTTTTTACAGGTAATAAAGAAAATATTATGGCTTGGATTAACCATCCTCGTTTTGAAATGATTCGCCATGATGTCACACAGCCCATCTTATTAGAAGTTGATCAAATCTATCATCTCGCCTGCCCCGCATCCCCGATTCATTATCAGTATGACCCTGTCAAAACAGTCAAAACCAGCTTTTTGGGCACTTTAAATATGTTGGAGTTAGCCCGTCAAGTCAAAGCTCGTTGCTTGCTTGCTTCGACCTCAGAAATTTATGGAGACCCGTTAATTCATCCCCAACCCGAAAGCTATTGGGGTAATGTCAATTCGATTGGTATTCGTAGCTGTTATGACGAAGGTAAACGGGTCGCCGAAACCTTAACCTTTGATTACCATCGTTACCATCACACGGATGTACGTATTGCTCGGATTTTTAATACCTACGGTCCCAATATGCATCCTAATGATGGGCGGGTCGTCAGCAACTTTGTGGTGCAAGCTCTCAAAGGTCAGCCTTTGACTATCTACGGCGACGGTAAACAAACCCGCAGTTTTTGTTATGTGGATGACTTGGTTGATGGCTTGGTGCGGTTAATGAATGGCGATTATTTGGGCCCGGTTAACCTAGGCAATCCCGGTGAATTCACAATTTTGGAACTAGCGGCTCTTGTCAATGAATTTATTCCCAACACACCAGAAATTGTTTTTCAGCCCTTACCCCAAGATGACCCCAAGCAACGCCGCCCAGATATCACCTGTGCCCAAGAAAAACTAGGCTGGCAGCCCAAACTCTCTATTCATCAAGGTTTACCCCTGATGATTGCCGCTTTTCGGCAACGCTTGGGGCTTTAGCTATTGCCAAGAACACGACTTATTTGTACCAAGTGGGGAACTGCTTTTGCAGCTGGTTGATCTTAGGTAGGTCATTGAAGACTACGTAAGGATAATTGGGATGCTGGGCAATGAAGTTTTGATGATGTACTTCCGCTGCATAAAATCCGTTGCTTGCAGTAAGCTCTGTCACGATGGGCTGACTGAATTTATGATTTTTGTTGAGTTGTGCGATGTAACTCTCGGCAGCTTGCTTTTGTTGATTGCTGGTATAAAAGATTGCTGAGCGATATTGTGAGCCCCAGTCTGGTCCTTGGCGATTGAGCTGGGTCGGGTCGTGGGCAACCAAAAAGTAAACCTGTAGCAATTGGTTATAAGAAATTTGGGTCGGGTCGTAGATAACCTTGACGGATTCGGCATGGCCTGTTTGCCCAGAACTAACCGTCTCATACTGTGCTGTCTGAGCTTTACCCCCAGCATAGCCAGAGACGGCCTCGGAAACGCCTTTCACATGTTCAAAAACCGCTTCTACACCCCAAAAACAACCTCCAGCAAAAATGGCGACTTGGGGATTTTTTGGGGGATTAGCAGCATCGACAGCCGTCATACTACTCCCGATTAGTGCCGTACTGATTGCGGCAATAGCTAGACGATAGACACGCTCAACTTTGAATTGGGTCATGGAAATTTTCCTGCTCTCTTATATAGTTTACGTTCCGCTAACCCTAACGGACCTAGTGAGGCCACTCTTGCGAAGATACGAAAAATCAACACTCCGTACTACTCAATGCTAGCCCTGCCTCAGAAGTTTCTTTATATTTTTTAGACATATCCTGGCCCGTGGCACGCATGACGCTGATCACGCGGTCGAGCGAGATTTTTTGGTGGGTATGGTTACCTGAAGTTGCCAACAAATAGGCATTGTAGGCTTTGACAGCACCCATAGCATTGCGTTCGATACAAGGAATTTGGACATAACCACCGATGGGATCACAGGTCATACCCAGATGATGTTCGATGGCAATTTCTGCTGCCACTTCGACGGCTGTGATTGGATAGCCCGCACTATGGGTGATCAGGGCTGCTCCCATCGCTGAAGCCGTTCCCACTTCTCCCATGCACCCCATTTCTGCCCCGGAAATACTCGCATTTTGTTTGACCAAAAAACCAATTGCTGCCGCTGCGAGTAAGCCCTCACGCAAGGACTCCGGCGCAACATGATAATGCTCCTGCAAAAAATAGACTAAGCCGGGGATCACGCCGGAAGCCCCAGAAGTCGGCGCTGTCACAACCCGATGACCCGCTGCATTTTCTTCCGAAGCGGCGAGACAATAGGCATTGAGCAAAACTAAAAAGCGTTCGGGACTCGTAATCACCTGCGCTCTGCCCAGGAGCTGGGCTGCTTTGCGTTGGAGCTTGATCGTACCTGGAAGCACGCCTTCGGTGGCTAATCCGGCTTGGACGGCCTGAATCATAAAAGTGAGAATATCGTCTAGTTTGTGTTCAACTTCAGCCCGACTGACCTGTGTTAAGGCCATTTCATTGGTGAGGATCAGTTCGCTTAGCGTAATATCATGCTGGGCAGTTAACTGTTTTAATTCGTTCATAGTCGTGTAAGGATAAGGCAAATTACTTGGAACTGGTGGGATTGTCTCTCCCTTGCGTTGGATAAAACCCCCGCCAACCGAATAGTATTCTTCGGTTAAGCCCGTTGTTTCTGCCATGACCAAGCGAAAAATTACCGTATTACTAAAAGGAAAGGTGTGCAAACCATGGTGAAAATTAATTGTGACAAGTAGCTCAATAGCGCCTATCATCACCCAACAAGCCTGCTCGTCAGTTCCTAACACATGCCATAATGCCTGCGGGTCACAGGTCTCGGGCAACCAGCCCAAAAGTCCAGCGACTATGGCGCGGTCTGTACCATGACCTTTACCCGTGGCACTGAGTGAACCATAAAGATCCACCTCAATGGCAGGTGTCTGTAATCGATTTAGAGTTAACTGAAGTACGCGCTGCCGAAAATCATAAGCGGCTTTCATCGGGCCAATCGTGTGCGAACTTGAGGGACCCGGCCCTACCTTAAATAAATCAAAAACTGAAGTGGTAATCGCAGGCATTAGGTAGGTAGTAAGAGAATGCTTTTACTTTACCGAATTAAGCCGACTTTGGGGCGTAGCCGATGACTAGTTTGTTACGATAAAAGCAGTGAGGGTGCAGGCATGAACACCGCTGAATTATTGGTTAAATGCCTCGAAAACGAGGGTGTAGAGTACATTTTTGGGTTACCGGGTGAAGAGAATTTACAATTTCTCGAAGCTCTGAGTAGTTCTTCGATTCGGTTTATCACGGTTCGCCATGAGCAGGGGGCAGCTTTTATGGCAGATGTCTATGGACGCTTGACCCACAAAGCTGGTGTCTGTCTTTCAACACTAGGCCCCGGTGCGACCAATCTCATGACCGGAGTCGCGGATGCAAACTTGGATCGTGCGCCCTTAGTGGCGATTACTGGACAAGTCGGTACTGACCGGATGCATATCGAGTCTCATCAATATCTCGATCTCGTGACGATGTTTGCTCCGGTGACCAAGTGGAATACGCAAATCGTGCGCCCTAGCAATACGCCTGAGATCGTGCGTAAAGCCTTTAAGGTCGCTCAAGGTGAAAAGCCAGGTGCGGTACATATTGACCTGCCCGAAAATATTGCTGACATGACGGCAATCGGACAACCTCTGATTGTTCATAATGGTGCGGATGTCTTTGCAGGTTTCAAACAAATTGAAGAAGCGGCGCGGCTGATTTCGGCCGCTCAAAAACCGTTGATCCTAGTCGGTAATGGCACAATCCGAACCCAAGCCAGTGCGACTTTAACGCAATTTGCCGCGAAATTAAATATTCCAGTCGTGAATACCTTTATGGGTAAAGGCACTATTTCTTATCAGCATCCCTTGAGTCTAGGAGCAATTGGCCTACAACAGCGTGATTATGTGAGTTGTGCCTTTGAAGAAACCGATTTGATCTTGGCAATTGGCTATGACTTGGTGGAATATTCGCCCAAAAAATGGAATCCTCTGGGTACAACGCCGATTATTCATATTGGCCCCAACCCAGCAGAAATTGATAGCAGCTACACCCCAGTTGTGGAGGTGATTGGGGATATTTCTGATTCGCTCCAAGAAATTTTGCAACGGGCTGATCGTAAGGATGCATCGCCATTTTTAGCCATCCGTGACCTGATGCAAGCAGATTATAGCCGTTACGCCCAAGATGACGGTTTCCCGCTCAAACCGCAAAAGATTATCTATGACTTGCGGCAGGTGATGGGTGCAAAGGATATCGTGATCTCCGATGTCGGTGCCCATAAGATGTGGATGGCGCGGCAATATCCCTGTGAATATCCCAATACCTGTCTGATCTCTAATGGCTTTGCGGCGATGGGGATCGCAATTCCTGGGGCATTAGCTGCCAAACTCGTGCATCTAGAGCGCAATATCGTAGCTGTGACCGGTGACGGGGGCTTCATGATGAATATGCAGGAATTGGAGACAGCCTTACGGGTCGGGACACCGTTTGTTACTTTAGTTTTTAATGATGGCGGCTATGGACTGATCGAATGGAAACAACAAATTCACTACGGGCACAGTGCCTATACCCGTTTTCATAATCCCGACTTTGTGCAATTAGCCGCGAGCATGGGACTCAAAGGTTATCGTATTACCGAAGCGGCTGATCTGCTACCTACGCTCAAACTTGCCCTCGAACAAACGGTGCCAACTGTGATTGACTGCCCTGTTGATTATCGTGAGAATATGCGATTTACCGAGCGAGCGAGTGGGCTACCTTGTCCAAGTTTTGAAGAACTGTAGCAAGCATTGGTGATCGACTGAAGATAATTTAGCTTGCCATATAGAGGACTAAGGAGCAGTAAAATAAGAAGATCTACTCGGGTACAAACGTAATGGCGGCTGATTTTTCCTTTGATATTGTGAGTGACTTTGACCGTCAAGAATTGGTCAACACCATTGACCAAACGCTACGTGAAATTAAAAGTCGCTATGACCTCAAAAATACACCTAGTGAAGTCACCCTCGAAGAAAAAACAATCACAATCATAACCGATAGTGAATTATCTCTCGCTGCGATTACGGACTTACTCGGGAGTAAAGCCGCTAAACGCGGTCTATCGCTCAAAATTTTTGAATATGGCGAAGTTGAACAAGCAGGAGGCAACAAGCTACGTCAAGTGGTTACCCTCAAAAAGGGCCTAGAAACCAAGCTAGCCAAGCAGATCTCGCAACAGATTCGTGAACTGAGTAAAAAAGTTCAACCAACAATTCAAGGCGATGCAGTACGGGTAGCAGCCAAAAGTAAGGACGACCTGCAAACGGTTATGCAGCTACTTAAAAAAGAAGACTATCCGGTCGCCCTCCAATTTACCAACTATCGCTAAGCCGGAACTTTAACATTTTTGTTAAGCAGGGCTTTGAGGCGAGATTTACGTCGTGCAGCGGTGTTTTTGTGCAACACACCAGAACGTACCGCGCGATCAATTTTGCTATAAACGGCTGCTAGAGCGGTTTCAGCGGTTTGCAGACCTTCGGCGGAAGGAGTCTGAATGTAGACTTTGAGGGCAGCGAGATACTGTTTGGTCAGGCTGCGGATGGCGGATTTGTACGCCAAATTGTGCTGCCGATTACGTTCAGCGATATCCACCCGCTTAATTGCGGACTTGATATTAGGCACAGAAAACTCCGAATTGCAACAATCTGTAATTATAGCCTAAAACAGGCTATTTCCGGACAATAACCTTACCGATCATACTGGGATGGATCGCACAGTGGTAGGTCTGTTGACCAATGGTCGTAAAGGTGACAATCTTGCGCTCTTGAGCCGCCAAACGTCCTGTTCCCGCAAAGCCTAAGGGATTATCTGGCGTCACGGTATGGGGCGTACTGTCTTGATTGATAAAGGTCACAGTGCCACCTTTTTTTAGTAACACGGTGGCTGGCATGAACTGAAAGCCATCAATCACAACTACGGCTGTTTTGGCAGGGGCTATTTTGGCATAGGCTGGCAAAAACATGCCGACACCTAACAGTAAACCAAGATGTGTTTTGACAAAAATGTGTGACATGACTTGTTCCTAAAGGGTCAATAATACACTTTCCGCTTATAGAATAAGGTATGGTAAAGAACCTTAGTCTTGTGAACCACCTGAGTGTGGAAGAATTAGAAAAGCGCTACCGCCAAGCAACGGACGGGGTGGAACGCACCCACCTGCAAATTATTTGGTTA
>JBBRQP010000040.1:0-25962 GCA_038226175.1 Gloeobacterales cyanobacterium | reverse complement strand
GTTGCGATAGTCCTTGAGTAATATGGCTGCGCCACGTGCCTATCATCGATTAATTCTGGTCGGAAGGTCATGCTCCACTCCTTGTTTCTGAGATGGGGTTTATTGCATTTTGGCCTTTGACACAATCTAATTTACAGTCCCCTAAAAGGGTATATAGATCTTGCAGTTGGGAAGGAAATTTTTCCGGGAATTTTTGGGGCGGCTCTAATATCTCAACAACTCATGTACATGCGAACATCTAAACGCCATTCATTTATTACTAAATAACTGAAGTGAATTTGGTCTTAATAAAGTCTGTGCCTCATAAATTAAAAATTGTTAGCCTAATATATGACTGGTTAGCATATTAATCTCAATTTAGATGGTTCAGGATAATATCTCAAAGGAGAAAAATCAACCTTCCACATATCCAACTCATATATTTCTCCATTGTTATCCAAATTTATCACGATGCTAATCAGAATACCATCTTCATCTAAATATCTGCTTCACTCAGAACTTTACCAAAAACACGCTTACCTTGTGCATTATTACAAAATTTAAGACTTCCCATTCCGCCATCATCTAAATCAATCACAGAGCAGTCAAAGGATATTATATCCGTAGCCTCAGGTTTACCAGCTAATAACGCCTCGATTAAGTTTCTTTCTTCTGTACGTAACTTCCTTGAACCTTGATAGTTTTGATGATTTTGGAATTGTAATTCGTCCGATATTTATAATTTTGTTCGACAACTCAAATATACTATAGTCTATCTGAATATCATTTACTGTCGTACTTACTCTGTATAGTCCTTCAGGCAATGAGTCCATAATTTTAATTAAATCATTCTGAATTGTATCTCCCACAGCTTCTTTGTTAGAACCCACCTCTTCAAGATGCCCAAATTAATACCCCGATTTTAACTAATCCATACCCAACTCATGCCTAAAGACTTGCCAGTCATGCTTTACTTGACGGCTATAACTTTGCGCATAATCAAGCAGTGGCTTACACCAAGCTGACTGCTGGGCAAAGCTCCTAAGTGTGGTGGGATCAGCCGTTCCAGAAATACTCCTCAGCTGCGCCTGTGCCAACAACCGCGTCATGCTTGCGACAGTCTCGCCTAATTGACGTTCAGACTTAGCCCATGCTCCCAACTTCAGACGGTCTTCACTCGGTTGTAATTCACGCCAAATATAGCTCGTGCCCTCAAGATTTAACGCCTGAAGGTGTGGTAGCGGACTAGCTTGCATCTGCTTTTGGATGGCAATAACACGTTGGGCTAAGGTTGACCACTTAGGTTGGGCAATGGATAAAAAAGGTTCTAGGGATGAAGGATGCGCTTGTTTCAGTTCCATCAAAAGGGGCGTATCCGCTAAATTTTTATCAGTTACCAAAAGCAGATAGCGTTTCAGTCCTAAGCTGCCAGTCCCAGCAACCCGGATCGCACCATCCAAAACCCGGTACTGAGGCGCATCTTCAGCTAGAGCTTGGGTCAATTGCGCCAGATCCGCCTCTGCCAGAGCAAAAGTCCGTTTATGATCCAAACGCAGCTTACGGTTACGCTTTGTTAATATCGTACGCTTTGCCAAAAAATCACCATCGTTGCGGTGCTCCAGCTCATCCAAAAGCTCACCGATGGCACCAGTCATCACAAATGGCTCACAGATAGGGTTTTATAAGGTCTCGCGATAGGTTTTTAGACCCGCACTGGCAATCGCCAAAGCCGATGATTTACTGAGCTTCAAATCATCAGCTGCAACCAATAAACTCGTGATCAAACGGGTTAGATCCCAACTACAGGGCGCAAAACAACTATCATCAAAATCATTGATATCAAAATGTAGCTGTCGATCAACCCCGCGATAGACCCCAAAGTTTTCTAGATGAAGATCACCACATGCCCATACCGCTGGCGCAGCATCAAGCACAGGCACATGAGACCAATCCTGCCAAAATAGATGACAGCTGCCCCGCAAAAACACAAACGCACTGACTGTCATCGCCTGATATTTGCGTTGTAAGAGTTGGGGATCGCGCCCTTGATTAAACTGTTCAATGCGTTTACGTACGTTCAATCGACTATCGCTTGGTGTGAAGTAGACTTTGCGGGTTAGGGAAGGGAGAATCAGGCTATTAATTATTGTATTGGTAAGTCTGCTAGTCAGCCGCTCAACTATCGTGCGACACAACTGTGCAAGAGGTATGCCTAAGGCCACTAGGTGTAAGTCTGTGGAGGATAAAGTGGTACAACTCCCTGTGAGCAGAAAATTCTTGGGACAATGCAAGCAATTCCTCGCTAAGCCTTACGGCGATAGTGGCGGCAAGATGTCAAACTAGAGATAGCACGGTTTAGCAGGTCATCTCCATGCCCTATGTTGAGGCTTATCCTTGTCCAGCCTGTCGTTTGGGAAGGTTAGAGACCATGACGTTAATGGATTCATTGGCCTGTCCATTTTGTCGCCATATTTTTGCTCCCGATCCTAAGCAAGCTTTGCTATGGATGGTCGATGGTTTGCCGCCGCTAGCTTGGCAGTGGAATGGACAATCCTGGCAATCACCCCATGGTCAGGGGATTCGGCTAGCTGATAAGGTAACTGCAGTAATCATAGTTCTACTCCCGACCTTGCTGGTTGGCCTCAGTGCTTACAGTTTTCGTCCCTTGCCCACTAGTCCCTTGAGTTGGTTTCCACTAGCTTGGACAGGGCTAACTTTTGTCTGTCATTTAGCTGGAATTGTGGGTGTTTGGTTGGCCTATTATCAGATTTCTGTAGTGACGGTTCTCAAGTCCGCGATGATAAGGCTACGAGGCAACACATGAAACGAGACGCAGTGATTGGGTGGAATATTTGGTTGCAATGGGTACTGGCTTACACGCTAGGGGCTGCGCTAGGAACGGCCTTGGGTGAGGCAGTTGCTCGGGCAATCGGGGGCGTGATTGGTGGTTTGGGTGGGGCGGCAGTGGGCGGATTGATCGTCGGCGTGGCGCTAGGTGCCACCGAAGGCTTAATCCTGGCACGCTATCGGGTAGAACTAATTCCTTGGATTATTGCCACGACGGCTGGATCAAGTATAGGTGCAGTATTAGGTGGTTTACTCGACAAAAGCCTCACCCAGAGCGGGGATGATTTCTTAGCCTATGTCGCAGCGATGGCTCTAGTTGGCACCATCATTGGTCTTGCCCAATGGTGGGTGCTACGGACTAGTTTTCCGCCCATAGCCCTGGCCTGGGCTGTGGTCTGCGCAGTAGCTCTCGCCATAGGGCCGTTTGTCCTCAAAAATGCCGTGTTATATCTGGGTATTCTTGGTCCGCCGCTTGCTATATTTGCCCGTCCTTTAGTGAGTGGTGCGATTACAGGCAGTTTCCTAATCTGGCTGTTGCAGGAACAAGATCAAAAAAAGACGTGATGCTCAGGCAATCCAGACGGTTTTAATATTTACAAATTCACGTAAACCCTCAACACTCAGTTCGCGTCCATACCCCGAACGCTTAATACCGCCAAAAGGTAAATGGGGATCGGACTTGACAATGGCATTGATAAACACCGCACCAGCTTCTAGTTCACGCACTAGCCGTTCTTGTTGTGCTGGCTCCTGAGTCCAACCACTTGCACCTAGACCAAAACTCGTGTCATTAGCTAAACGAATAGCCTGATCAAGATCATTAACCCGAAAAATCGCCGCCACTGGGCCAAAAAGTTCCTCATCATAAGCAGGACTATGGCTAGGAATATCCGTCAAGATCGTCGGAGGATAAAAGTTTCCGGCACCTGTCAACAGCTCACCCCCGGTCAAAAGCCGTGCGCCTTGTGCCACGGACTGACACACTTGTTGATGAAGTAGTTGCCGAATCATAGGCGTTGCCAAAGGGCCAATATCCGTAGTTTCTTGCATCGGATCACCGATCTTCAACTGTTCAAATGCCTTGACGAGCTGCTGCTCAAAACTAGCCGCTATATCACCTACCAAAATAAACCGCTTGGCAGCGATACAGGATTGACCATTATTCATAGTACGCGCTGTCACGGCAGCTTGGAGTGTAGCTTTAAGATCGGCACTCGGTAACACAATGAAAGGGTCACTACCGCCTAGTTCCAAGACAACTTTCTTGAGTTGATGACCGGCGGTGCTAGCCAAACTTGCGCCTGCGGGTTCACTTCCAGTTAAGGTTGCGGCCTTAATACGGGAGTCTACAATCAAGTCTGCAACTTGCTCTGAGCCGATCAATAAAGTTTGGAAGGCTCCTTGAGGAAAGCCCGCTTCCTTGAGAATAGCTTCGATAGCAAGAGCTGATTGCGGCACATTGGAGCTATGTTTTAGTAGACTAACATTGCCTGCCATTAGGGCGGGAGCCGCAAAACGAAACACTTGCCAAAGCGGATAATTCCAGGGCATGACCGCTAAAATAACACCCAGAGGTTGATAACAAATAAATGTCTTAGCATTAGGGGTAATTGTAATCGCAAGATCCGCCATCATTGTCGCTGCTGATTCGGCATAATAACGACATCCAACCACACATTTATCAACTTCTGCGCGGGCTGAAACTAATGTTTTACCCATCTCTAAAGTAACTAGCCGCGCTAACTTTTCACGGTCACGCTCCAGGATAATAGCCGCCTGTTGTAGCCATAGACTGCGTTGGCTAAGGGGAGTACGCCGATAGCTCTCAAAACAAAGCTGAGCTGAATTTAGCTTTGTTTCTAACTCTGTCGGGGTCAAGGCCGCAAACTCTTGCAAGAGTTCGCCTGTTGCAGGATTGATCGTGGCAATGGCACGCACCATATCAAAACTCCGTGATACTTCTTTTATTATCCGAATTAAATTGTTTTTTTGTAGATCTACGGATAGAAATTCCCTCTCAATCAAGTAATTCTGATAAACTTTAGGTCATTCCCAACCGATCACATCAGGCCATGCAACCTACCCCCAGTTCCCTGCGTTTCGTTGCTGTCTTAGCCACTGTCAGTATTTCGCGTTTGAGTCAAGGCGTTTGGGCCGATGAAGCAGTTGCCTTTAAGGCTGCCGATGAGACGACTCCTAGCACAACGATTAATAGTGTGGCTTTAGCCAAGCAAGGTCAGCAAACATTTCTAAAAATTAATTATCAAGGTGCGACACCGAACAATTTAGCGGCACCTTTTCGGCTCTATGCTCCTGATCGCTGGGTAATTGATGTTTCCGGTACTGTTGCCAATAGTGCTGTTTTGCCGATCGGCGTGCGCTTGGGTCAACCCAAACCTGGCCTAGTGCGCATTGTCACAGATGGGATGCTAAATCTTAAATTACTCAAAGCAACCCCCGATCATCTCCTCTACACTGCACTGACCCCATCTAAGAACAAGCCACAGCACTTGCCTTTAGTCAACCAACTTGCTTTTCAGGCCAATAACTCAGAACCTCAAATCAAAAGTATTGCCCTCAATCAGCAAGGCAAGGAACTGTTACTCGAAATCAACTATCAAGGCCGGGTTCTCACCGGTTTAGCTGAGCCTTTTATGCTCAAAAGTCCTGACCGCTGGGTGCTCGATGTTCCTGGCATTATGGCAGCCGATGCGATTTTACCCGATGGCGTGCGCTTGGGTCAGCCAAAACCGGGCATGGTCAGAATAGTGACTACCGGCTCTATGAATTTTAGACTCCTCGCCGCTGCGCCCAATCGCTTGCTCTATGCTGCCGTCGCTGATCTTGATCCATCAGTTAGAACAGTTCCCGGTCGTCCAGTTCAAGTAGCCGAAACAGCAGGTGAGCCAGCGCCTGCTGTGTTGTCTCCAGAGCCAGTTCTTCAAACAGAAACCACCCTAGCGCTATCTGCTATTGCAGCAGCCCAACCTCCTGCTGATAGTACAGAGCTACCATCTTCTGAGCCTACGGCTCTTGAGCTTCAAGCTGTAGCCACGCCTGAGCTAGCTCCTACTCCCTTGGTTGCGCAAGAGTCAGTTGTGGTCTTACCAGAGTCACTTACGCCTGATAGTCCCCCATCACTGCCCGTTTCAACACCGATTGCCAGCACAGAACTTGTTTTACCTACCACGCCTGAGCCATCATTAGGACCTACCGTAGATGCCGTAGCTGCCACCACTACGCCAGAGACGATCAACGACTCAACCAAAATTTTGCCCCCTGTTGATACAAACCCAGTCCAGTCCAGTGCCATTCCGGTAAGTTCTCCGGTCTTACCCCTGCCTCCAACTGAAACCGCAGTTATACCCCCCCAGCCCCTATCCAAAGACGCTAGCTTATCTCCATCTACCTCAGCGGCTAATTTATTGCCGCCAGCGCCTCCTATCCCCGCTACCAATTTTTATCGACCAGTGACCAACACTGGCACCACTTCCAAACAATTGATTGCCCGTCGTCTGGATCTCGAACCGCCAACTTTTGGTGATGCTCTACTACTCAGTGAAGTTTCTGACCTATCGCTTGATTCATTGACAGCAACTAATATTAGTGAAGATAACAAGGACTTTGAGCCGTCACCGCTTGAGACGGTACTACTAGCAACCCAAGGCTTAGAGAGTGGAGCCTTGCTACAACCCGGGCAGTTTATCCAAACTCAATCTTTTCGCGCTTACAACTCCAACAGCACTAGCAGCATCGAAAATCTAGCCAATACCTTTACCCTGGGTGTCGGGCGTGATGTTGAGCTAACACTTGGTCTTCAGGGCAATAGTACCCCAGGTACGACTGGAGCTTACCAAGTAGAGCGTCCAACCACGGGTTTCTTGGATGGCAGTTTCCAGCAGTACACCCTGCAAGGCAAAATCAAACTCGCCGACAATCCAGATTTCAAAAGTAGTTTGATTGTCTCGGCGAATGTTGGTCAAAATAACCTGACTTATTTGACACCCCCGCAGTTTCGTCAAGGTTGTGGCCTTGCCTTTGATCCTTTGACTGGAGCAATTGTCTGTATACCAATTTCTACTCCCCTACCTCCTGTTCCTCCAATCAATCAAAGCTATGGCACCTCAATAATTCCCTCCCTCGAATTACCGATGACTTGGGTACAAGGTACTCAGTCTTCGCTCACCCTCAATCCTAAATTAGCCTTTTTATCCGGTGGTAATGGCGGATTTGTGGCGGCTAATCCTAGGGCGGAAGGCAGCTTTGGTCCGATTGGCGCGATTGGCTTGGGTGGTACGTTTAAGCTCTCGGAGCGATTACAATTTAGTGCTAATATCACGCCCATTTTGTTTGGAAATAATGGCATTGCCCCGGCAAGCGGCGAGCCTGTCTCGACCACGGTCTATAACGCTGGCTTACGTTATCTGGTTAATCCACGTTTAGGCGTAGATTTATTTGCTAGTAATAGCTATGGCGGGACTGGCCTAGGGGCGATCATGGCTCGACCCGATGATTTGGGTTTGGGTATGGGGGTTAGCTACGTGCCGGATCGTCTGCTCACTGCTGAATTACCCGCTAACCAACGCCTTGATAAGAGTTTTGACCTATCGGTTGCCCAAGAGCAGCAACGTAGATTTACACGCGGTGGCCTTGATCTATTTGATGGCGGTACCCTGCCTGAAGGGGAAAGCTATACCCAAATCAAAGGTGGGAGTGGTGGCTTGACGGTGGCCTTTCGGACGGGGCTACTTGATGATCTAGAGGCTGGTTATTTCCTCAACTTCAGTAGCAGCAATGTTGACGAATCAGAAGGCGGTCTGAGTACCAAGATTCGGTTTGTTAATCAGAGTCAAACTGACCCTGTCACAATGAGTGGCGTATTTACGATTGGGCGCACGAGTAGTCGTTTTTTAAATTTCCTGAATGGCGACCCTAACTCAGTTAATACAACGGTTGATCCTTTGGGCGGTGCGACAGGTGACCGTGGGCCTTTTGAGCCTAATTTATTTGGCCTATTCGCGCCCCGTCCCGGTGAGACTTTGATACTTAGTCTTTCTGCCCCGATTCAGCACCAAGGGAAAGAATTTAGCTGGTGGTTTACGCCCAAATTAGCCTATATCCAACAAGCCCCTAATTCGACGCTTGCTGGCATCACACTTGGTGGCTCGATCAAACTCTCTGCAAACTTAGAACTCTTGGGCGAAGTGACTCCGGTACTCTCAGCACCTAATGTCTTACTCAATAATCTACGCGATCAGGCTATTCCCTGGAATATCGGCTTGCGTTGGTCACTTGATGACCTACATAGTGACCTGACGACCTTCCGAGCGACCAGCATCGACTTTTATATGACCAATGCCTTGGGTTTATCGCCTTACCAAAGTATGCGTGTGCTTGCCGATAACGGTGTTTCCTTTGGTGTGGGTCTCAATTTCCCGATGCAGCTACCATTTTAAGAGATCAGGCCAAACTGATAGACTTCCAATATTGCAGCGAGCTTTTGGCTAAACCTACGCTCACCTAAGCCTTGAGTTTGGCAGGTCTGCAAGCAGGTTTGCGCACGTTCAAAAATTGCAGCACAGGGCTGTGACAAATCGTGACGGGCGCGATAGTAGATGCCATCAATATGACTAGGATGTTGCCAAAAAGCATAAGCCCAGCGTTGCGCCAAGGGGTGCTCTCCTGTACACAGCCTGCCATCAGCACCCAAGCGGGCTAGGCCAGAGCTAGTAAGATCTACGAGCTTTAAGGGACGGTTAGTTGTCAGTTGACTAAGACTGCGTAGATCAAGTTCTGCTATCGAGACTAAGTGTACCCCCGTCTCACTACCAAAAGTTTCGATAAAGGCTCCTTGCGGATCTGAAGCCATATAGATCACGCCATATTCTTGACTCGGTGCATCAAAGCGATTCTTTCCCGATTTACCAAACAAAAGCACGGGATGTCGGGTTTGATGAATGCGTTGCCAAGTTTGTGTCAGGTAAATCAGTGGCAAAACAGCGCAAGCGAGACCTGGTACAGGCTCGGGATGAGGGCTTGGTCTCAAGCCGCCCCCTGTTCCCCATAGCTTTGCGCTGCGTCTAACACCCGTGCTAACTCCCCTTGACGTAAAACTTGCAGCGGCGCGTGGCCTTCTAACCGACTATTACCATTGAGAAACCAAGCGGTTTGCATCCAGGGGTCTTGTACACCCAAGACTTTGAGAACCTGTTCAAGACCAGAGAGAGTATTTCCCTGCTCAAACTGCCATACCGGATAGTGATAAGTACGCCCTGTGAGTAGAGCAATCAATTTACCCTGAGTACGTCGTTTATCCACAGCTTGACGGCTGATGCCCAATCTCTCGGCGGCGGCTGGTGCAGAAATACACCCACCTGCCATTTGCAGAAGCTGTTGTTGGGCTTGGACTCCCCGTAGTTTGGCCTGGGCTAAAGGGTCTGGGCTAGGTAAGATAGCCTGCACTTCAGCGCGCTGCAAGAGTGAAAGCAGCACATCAAAATCTGAGGCGGCGGCGGCTGAAATTTCTAAATGTTTGCCTTCAGCTAGTTGCAAAATAGCTCTTATGGCTCTGGTCACAAAAACAGCATCTGCGCCTGTGTGCTGCAACAGCTCCAAGATGACAGGAGCTAATAGCTCTACCGAACCACGAGACATTTGCTCAATCGCTTGATATAAAGATGCTTTTTGTTGATCTAAAACGAGCGTCATGATTAGTTCTCCTCAGGTTGCTCTAGTAATTATGCTAGCACTAAAACTACTTCGTCAACCTAAGTCGAAGATGATGGCAGACCACTAAGCCGCTCACGGGTGACCGTCCAGACTTCTTGTAAGAGGTTTTGAGCAAGATTTTGGGTTGGTAAGCGCGGCGAGAGCAATTGCCAAAGATGAGCCAGTTCGCGGGTATGCAAACGGTCATCTTGGGTCAGCGCGAAAACCAGCCGTTCCCGCAAAGACTTACCCTCGGGCGAGAGCAGATAACGCAGACCTAGCCGTGCTGTCGGTACCAAATCAAATTCGTTACCCGAAGTCCCCGCCATCGTCAGGAGATTTTCTAAACGCTGCCACTGAAACTGGTTATTTTTAAAAAGAATCTCGATCAGCCGCTGACGCAAACGCGGTGATTCATCGGTCAATAAGCGGCGAGCCACGTAAGGATAGGCCACTTTGAGAATCTGGAAATCAGGATCAAGAGAAAGGGCAACCCCTTCTTGGGTAATCAATGAACGGATGATCAAAGCAAATTGCGCAGGAACCCGGAAGGGATAATCAAAGACTAAATCAGAAAACTGATCCGTCACCGCCTTAAAATTAACCTGAGAAACCCGTGCGCCAAAGAGATCGCCTAATACTTTTTCGAGAGCTGGCACGATCACTTTGATATCAGTCTGAGGTGCCAAAAAACCTAGCTTGAGAAAATCCTGACTCAGGCTTTCATATTCGCGATTAAGCAAATGCACCAGCGCATCTACCAAAAATTCTTTGCGCTCATCATCAAGCTGATCCATCATCCCAAAGTCGATATAGGCAATACGACCATCCAGCAGCGCAAATAAGTTACCCGGATGCGGGTCAGCATGAAAAAAGCCAAACTCCAATAATTGTTTGAGCCCAGCTTCAACCCCGACTCGAATCAAACACGAGACATCTAAACCAGCATCTTTAATGCGTTGTACATCGTTGAGTTTGATGCCATTAATCCACTCTAGAGTCAGAACTTTATCGGCTGAAGCCTGCCAATAGATCTTGGGGATATAAACCGAGGGGTCTCCTGCAAAATAACGCGCAAAGCGTTCACAATTTTTACCTTCTTGGACATAGTTGATTTCTTCAAACAATTTGGTGCCAAATTCATCAACAATACTATCAAGATTAAACCCCAAATTGAGCGGTAAATAAGGTCCAAACCAGAGGGCTAACCGTCGCAGCAGATAGAGATCACAGGTGAGATTATCGAGAAGATTGGGGCGTTGGACTTTGACAGCTACCACTTCACCTGTCAGCAAACGAGCCTTATGCACTTGTCCCAAACTCGCTGCTGCCACAGGTTGACGGTCAAATTCGGAAAAATAGGCTGTCAAGGGTCCGCGTAGCTGCTCTTCAATAATCCGACAAGATAACGCACTATCAAAAGGCGGCAAACTATCTTGAAGTTTAGTCAACTCATTCATATAAAGCTGCGGTACCAAGTCCGGTCGTGTCGAAAGCGCCTGACCAATTTTGATCGTGCCAGGGCCCAGGCTCGTGAGAAGTTTTCTAAGATGAATAGCACGCCGAGTGGTTGCAGCGACAGAATCACCCGCTAAGCGGTCAAGCCATAGACGGATAAAGAAACCTAAAAACTTAAAGCTAATCTGAAAAAAACGCAAAATCGGCCACCAAGGCCGCCAATTATAGTAATGACTGATGGTCTGCACATCATAATGACGCAGGCGCTGCACTGAGTTGGACGTATTCACCGCTATTCACCGCATTCCCAAATTACATGGAGCTTATTCCACTATAGAGGGGGTTGTGATCCCTTACAATCAGCTGGTGAGTATTTATACTTGGACACCTCAAGTAGGCTCTGATTTTGGCTCGGCGACGCACATAGATGCTAGACATTAATGGTTCGCACAGCATAAACATATTTGCGTTACAGCCCGACGTTGATGCTATACACATGCATCATTTAAGCTACCCGATCAGCAGAGGCTGTATCTAATGCCCCCGTGCTATTAAGGATGTGGGCTTTAATCCGATAGACTACGCCTCTCGTATCTTAATAAAGAAGTCCGATGGTTTCTCTGGTAAAAAATGAATCAAGAACAACAGCGCTTAGCAGCAACCCATACCCAACATCTGCCCTGGAAAAAATGGGGGTCTTACTTGAGCGAACGGCAATGGGGAACCGTGCGCGAAGACTACAGTGCAACAGGTTCAGCGTGGGATTATTTGCCCCATGACCATGCCCGTTCTCGCGCCTATCGGTGGGGTGAAGATGGGCTTGCGGGCATCTGTGATGATCAACAACAGCTTTGTTTTGCCGTGGGATTATGGAATGGCACAGACCCGATTCTCAAAGAACGTCTCTTTGGTCTAACAGGGTTACAGGGTAATCATAGTGAAGATGTTAAAGAATATTATTTTTATTTAGATAATACGCCGACCCATTCCTACATGAAATTTCTCTATAAATATCCCCAAGCAGCTTTTCCTTATAGCCAACTTATAGAAGAAAATCATAACCGCTCCCGGCAACAACCAGAGTTTGAACTACTTGATACAGGGGTTTTTGATCAAGACCGTTACTTTGATGTGTTAGTCGAATACGCCAAGGCAACTCCGACCGATATTTTAATTAAGATTAGTATTACTAACCGAGGCCCTGAGACAAAACCAATTCATGTGTTGCCAACTTTATGGTTTCGCAATACCTGGTCTTGGGGCAAGGCAGCTAAAAAACCTTTCTTAAAGGGTCACTATGGCAATAGCCAATCAGTCATTGAAAGTTATCATCCTACCTTAGGTCAACAGTGGCTCTGGTGTAATCAAGCGCCTGAGTTACTCTTTACCGAAAATGAAACTAATATAGCCCGTCTTTTTGGGGGTAACAACGCTTCTGCCTATGTCAAAGATGGGATGCATGCCTATGTCATTGATACTCAAAAGCAAGCTGTGAATCCTGATCTATCTGGTACCAAAGCTAGCGCCTATTATCAACTCGAACTCGCAGCAGGAGAGACCAAAACTATTGCGTTACGCTTGACGAGTACGGCTGACCCCGCTGCTAGCTTTGGGTCTGAGTTTGAGGAAATTTTTGCGATACGCCAGCAGGAAGCAGACACATTTTATCAAGAGATTGCGCCTGCGGTCTATGGAACAGACCAGGGTAATGTCCTGCGTCAAGCCCTAGCTGGGATGCTCTGGAGCAAACAATATTACCGCTATGAGGTGGAAACTTGGCTCGAAGGCGATACTGTAGCTGCGCCGCCGCAACGTAAACAGGGCCGCAATCGTCAATGGGGACATCTGGCTAGCGAAGAAATTCTCTCGATGCCCGATACCTGGGAATATCCCTGGTTTGCAGCCTGGGACTTAGCATTTCATGCGCTGCCTCTGGCGATGGTGGATGCAGAGTTTGCCAAACAGCAACTTGATGTGATTACCCGCGAATGGTACATGCATCCCAATGGTCAACTCCCGGCCTATGAGTGGAATTTTAGTGATGTTAATCCGCCAGTTCATGCCTGGGCGGCGTGGCGCGTTTATAAAATAGAGCAAAAAAATACTGGGCAGGGTGACCGGGCATTTTTAGAGCGGGTTTTTCAAAAGCTATTGCTCAACTTTACGTGGTGGGTCAACCGCAAAGACCGCGAGGGCAAAAACGTTTTTGAGGGCGGATTTTTGGGACTCGATAATATTGGGGTATTTGATCGGAGTACCGAATTACCTACCGGAGGCCACATTGAGCAGGCCGATGGCACGAGTTGGATGGGGATGTATTGTTTGGATATGCTGACGATTGCTCTTGAGCTGGCCCGGGAAAATCCCGTTTACGAAGATATTGCCACCAAATTTTTTGAGCATTTCTTATATATTGCCAATGCCATGAATAAAGTCGGTGAAGACTGTACTCAGCTCTGGGATGAGGAGGACGGCTTTTATTATGATGTGCTTCATCCACCCGGTGACCAGCAATTACGGTTGAAGGTGCGTTCGATGGTCGGGTTGATTCCATTATTTGCCGTGGCGACACTTGAGCCTGATTTATTAGATAAACTACCTGGTTTTAAGGCGCGGCTAGAGTGGTTCATTCAAAATCGACCCAAACTAACGGATAACGTCGCTTGCCTTGAGACAGAGGGCATGGGTGCACGGCGCTTGCTCGCTATTTGTAACAAAGAAAAGCTGCAACGTATTCTTTCTAAAATGCTTAATGAGGAGGAATTTTTGGGGGATTATGGCATTCGGGCGCTCTCACGCTATCATCTAGCACATCCTTATATCTTTGAAACTCAGAATATGAGCTATCGGGTAGATTACGAACCTGCCGAATCTAGCAGTGGCCTATTTGGAGGTAATTCCAATTGGCGTGGCCCGATTTGGTTTCCGGTCAATTATTTGATTATCGAATCTCTACAAAAGTTTCATCACTACTGGGGCGATGACTTTAAAGTTGAATGCCCGACCGCTTCGGGTAACTGGCTGACGCTAACGCAAATATCTAGCTTACTCTCACAAAGGTTGACGCGTATTTTTACCCGTAATATGCAACAGCAACGCCCAGTCTATGGCAGCACTACCAAGTTTCAACGTGATCCCCATTGGCAAGACTTGATCCTTTTTTACGAATACTTCCATGGCGATAATGGTGCGGGTATCGGTGCTAGTCATCAGACAGGATGGACGGGCTTAGTAGCTAAATTAATTCAACAAAGTGGTGATGAGAGTCAGCATCCAGGTTAGCTGTGACTTCGTATATTGAGTAGACTTAAACCAAAAGGAGCTCCTCATGGCGACCTATGCTATTACCTTAGTGACCCCCACAGGGGTCAAAATGATCCAATGTGCGGATAACGAGACGATTTTGGATGCCGCGGAAAAAAATAAAATTACGTTGCCCTACTCCTGTCGCGCTGGCATCTGTGGCACTTGTACCGGGAAATTAGTGCAAGGTGAGGTTGATCAAAGTGACCAGAGTATTTTGGAAGATGAACAAGTTGTGCAGGGTTATGTACAAATTTGTGTGGCTTACCCTACTTCAGACTGCACGATTGAAACCCATAAACCAGCACCTTGAACCATTTTGTAAAGCTTCAGGCATCCACAATCACCAACAATATCGCAAAGTGTCTACACTCCTCTCTCAAGGCTTGATCGGTATCTTTAATGCTGATCAACAACGCCCAGTCTATGGCAGCACCACTGAGTTTCAACGTGATCCCCATTGGCAGGACTTGATCCTTTTTTGCGAATACTGCCACGGCGCTAATGGTGTGGGTAACGGCATGAGTCATCGAACCGGATAGACGGGTTTAATGACTAAACTAACTCCATACAGTAGCGATGAGAGTCAGCGTCCAAGTTAGCTATAGTTTTGGATGTTGATTTTTTACTGATCCTGATACTCCTCGTGCCAAGCCATCTGAATAGTTTCGAGGATACCCTCATTAGATTTTTGGGGATCGCCACTAAAGCCCGGTAGTTCGATGACCCAACGGTGCAAGTCTGTAAACCGCACACTTAAGGGATCAACACCGGGGTGTTGTTCGCATAACTGTAGAGCGATTTCTTCGGTATCCTGCCAAGTTATCTTCACCATCACTGCTCTTGCATCAAACGCAAATAATTTTGTTGGAGGCGGATATGTTGATTTGAGAGCGCTTTAGAGAGTTCGCCTTCCGCTTCACCTAGACTCCGCCAAAAGCTCAAGGAACGCCGTGTACGCAATAATTCTTCCCAGAGGAGTTGGTTGATCTGGACACCAAGAGAACTCTCAGCATCAATGGAACCTTGGATTGCCTCAAATTGTTGGGTTACTTGTTGCGGGTCTTCTTCAAAGTTTGCAAGAGCTAAAGCAAAAGCTGCTACTTGTGATTCACGTTCAACTGAAAGCATGATACTGACCTTGATCACCTTTTTTATTGTAAACTTTCTTTGCGATGTTGTGATCCCCTGGCCTAAGCTAAGGACGTTAAACTTAAGATACGTATCAAATTTCATACCATGTCTACACTGCTGCCTCTATTTGAACCGAGTAAAGCCATCCTCTGGCAGCAATTGATCGTAGTATTGCAACAACGTTTTCCAGAAGGTGTCACTTATCGACTAGGAGATGAATACACCGATAGTAAACTCCAAGTCAAGTTTAAAACTTGGACTTTGACTTTAGATTTTTATTGACCCGCTCAGAGCTACAGCAGCACAATCGGTAATATTCATACGGTTTACACGCGGTTGCGGGCACCCTATCGTAACCAAGATGGTTTCCGTTTCAAGATTTATCGAGAGGGCTTTTTTGACCATCTAGGTAAATATTTGGGGATGCAGGATATGGTTCTAGGAGATACGGAGTTTGATGGTGCTTTTGTGATTCAAGGTAATCATCCTCAACAAGTCCTAGACCTACTTGCCGATGCCCAAATTCGTGATTTGTTACTCAAACAGCCCCAGATGCACCTCGAAGTCCGGGATGATGAAGGCTGGTTTGGTCAAGATTTCCCCGAAGGCACTGATGAATTGGTGTTTCAGGTAGTGGGTGAGATTATGGATACAAATCGTTTAGCCGCGCTCTATGACTTGTTTACAGCGATCTTGCAGCAACTCTGCTTGATGGGGTGCGCTTATGAAGATGACCCACATTTGATATTGTAAGTAGACCAAGCACGAGACTAAATGATGGTTTTTGCATTATTAAGTGTGGCGGATAAAGCGGGACTGACGGCATTGGCTCAGGCTCTAGTGACAGCGGGCTATGACCTGTTAGCTAGTGGCGGAACTGCCAAACAGCTAGCGGAGCAGGGCTTTAGGGTTACCGAAGTTGCTGAATATACCCGTTCTCCAGAGATCTTAGGCGGTCGGGTCAAAACCCTCCATCCCAAAATCCATGGCGGTATCTTAGCCCGACGTGCGCTCAGTGATGACCAAGAAGATTTACAAACCGCAGAGATTATTCCCATTGATGTCGTGGTGGTTAATCTTTATCCCTTTGAGCAAACCATCGCCCAAGCGGATGTCACCGCAGCTGAGGCCATCGAACAAATTGATATTGGTGGCGTTGCTTTGATCCGAGCCGCTGCAAAAAATTTCCAATATGTTAGTATTTTGACTGCTCCAAACCAGTATCCGGTCTTTATTACTGCCCTTGCTGCAACCCAAGTAGATTTTGGCCTACGTCGCCAGTTAGCTGCCCAAGCCTTCGCCCACACCAGCCACTATGACCAAGCGATTTATCGATGGTTTACCCAATCTGAAACTATCTCTGAACTTCCCGCTACCCTCACTTTAGATCTTGAAGCCCATCAAGTTTTACGTTATGGTGAAAACCCACATCAAGCGGCGACTTGGTATCAAACGCGTGCTGTGGGCTTCTCGACTGCGCGCATTATCCAGGGTAAGCCTCTCAGTTTTAATAACCTGATGGACTTAGAAGCAGCGCGGCGGATGGTGGCCCACTTTTTGGATCAACACTGCGCGGTCATTATCAAACACGCCAATCCTTGCGGTGTCGCGCTCGGGCAGACCATTGCTCAAGCCTATACCCGCTCTTATCAAGCAGATACTACATCAGCCTTTGGTGGCATTGTCGGACTCTCTAAGCCCGTAGACGAGGCCACCGCCCAAGAGCTCAGTCATACTTTCTTGGAGTGTGTGCTAGCGCCCGGTTATACCCCAGCTGCTCTAGAGGTCTTGCGGCGTAAATCTCAGTTGCGTTTACTAGAGTTGACGGATTTGGGTACGGCACCAGAGCTGGACTTTAAGGCGATTAGTGGGGGCGTGTTGGTTCAAAAAACCGATACTCTCAGCGATGACCCAACTGCTTGGCAAGTCGTGACCCAGAAAAAACCCACGGCTGAAGAGTATCAAGAGTTACTCTTTGCCTGGCGCGTCGTCCAACAGGTCAAATCTAATGCCATTGTCCTCACCAAAAACCTACAAACAATCGGCATCGGCGCAGGACAAATGAATCGAGTGGGTTCAGCGCAGATTGCCCTAACCCAAGCTGGAACATTGGCTCAAGGTGCGGTTCTCGCCAGTGATGGGTTTTTCCCTTTTGATGATACGGTGCGTCTGGCGAAGACCTATGGTGTACAAGCTCTTATTCAACCAGGTGGTTCTAAGCGCGATGCCGACTCGATCGCAGCCTGTGATGAACTGGGGTTGATCATGCTGATTACTGGGGTGCGGCACTTTTTGCATTGAAAATAGAAAGCCCTTGCGCCCTATAAAATTGACTAACTATTATCGAGATAGCCTTCGTATGGATACTCAAGTTAGCCGTCAGACCAACTTCAATCGCCGTATGTTTCGTTATTTCTCCCGACTCCATGACCGCTATGATTTACCCATTTATCTGATCGCTTTACTCTCCTTTGATGGGCCTTACTGCGAACAACCGAATCATTACATCATCACCTTTCCTGGTAGGACTGTGCTGGACTTTTGTTATGAAGTCATTCAACTTAATCGATTACATTGGCGAGAATATCTCAATAATCCTAATCCGGTGGCGTGTACGCTGATGGCAAAGATGCAAATTGCAGCCGCAGACCGTCCCCGAGTCAAATTTGAGAGTTTGCGTTTACTAGCAACCCTCAGACTAGATGAAACCCGCTGGAAGTTAATTTCTAGCTTTGTAAATGAATATCTACGCTTAGATTTACCCGAGCAGCAGCAGTTTATGAGCTATATTGCCACACTACAACCAGAGGAACAGCAGCGTGTCACAATGATGACCACAAGTTGGAAAGAAGAAGGCCGGGTCGAGGGGCGACAAAAAGAGGCTCTTAATTTAATCGAACGCCAACTCTCACGTCTGATGGGGAATTTACCGACTATAGACCGCACACAGGTTCAGCAACTGAGTCTCAGTCAACTCGAACAACTAGGAGAAGACCTGCTGAATTTTCGCGTTCTAGCCGACTTAAGCTGATGGCTTAAGCAAAATTCTTAAGCCAAGAAAGCATGTTGTGAAACCGCTGATGTTTTTACCTGCGTTGTTTGGCCAAAAATTTCTCCGTTTGAGCCTTTTCTCGTTGGGACTCCGCTCGAAATAGCGTAACCATCGTGATGATCAGCACAACATGTAAGATGGTCATAAAAAAATCGTGAATTCCTGCTGTTTGCTGTCCACGCATCACTTCACCTAAAGTCCGACTAAAAAATACCAGCGTTCCAATCAAACCGCTTCCTGCAAAACAGACATATAAAAATAAGCGGATACCACGATAGGGAGAGGCCAAGCCCGCCCTCATTTGAGCCCGCTTTCTCGCTTTTTGTTCTTCAGTCCAGAGATTATTCATGGGTTAGTTTCCTGTAAGACTGACATCTGACTCATTTGCGCTAAGTTAAGAATGCCCTTGAGTGTTGCTTGATCTAAATAACCTTTTTCCAGGATAATTTCGACGAGCGAGCGCCCAGTCTTTTGTGATTCCTGAGCAACTTCAGCACATTTGAGATAACCCAAGTAGGGATTGAGCACCGTCACCAGAGCTAGAGAACGCTCAGCCCAAAATTGGCATTGTTGGGGTTGCGCTTTGATACCCACAATACAGCGTTCCCGTAAAACGCCTAGAGCATTGGTCAGTAGGGTGATACTTTGCAATAAATTATAGGCAATCAGTGGCATCATCACATTGAGTTCGAGTTGTCCGGCCTGCGCTGCGAGCAAGATAGTTATGTCAAACCCCATCACCTGAAACGCTACCATATTGACCATTTCTGGGATCACCGGATTATATTTGTTGGGCATGATCGACGAGCCTGGCTGTACCGCTGGCAGATAGATTTCGGCCAATCCCGTATTAGGCCCCGAGCTTAACAGGCGTAGATCATTGACTAGTTTAGTGATGTCCTGAGCCAGATTACGTAAGGCTCCTGAAAGACTAACAAATGCTGCCATACTCTGCATGGCGGCCATAGGGTTGGCTGCTGGATAGAGGGGTAAGCCCGTCAGCTGTGCCAAGGTTTTTATGACTACTTGACGAAACTGAGGATGGGTATTGAGCCCTGTCCCACAGGCACTACCCCCTAGACCCAACCCGGCTAGATCCTTTTGAACCCCCTGCAAGCGCCCTTGATGCTCACGGATAATCTCTGCCCAAGCCCGGAAACTATCACCGAGTCTGATCGGAACCGCATCTTGTAAATGCGTACGCCCGGACTTGACAATATCTTGAAATTCCTCACCCTTCGCTTCTAAAGCCAGACCTAGATAGCTCAGCTCCGGTAGCAAATTTTGTAATAACTGCAAAGCCGCAATGCGGATGGCAGTCGGGATCACATCATTGGTCGATTGACCATAATTCACATGGTCATTAGGACTAAGCAAATCATAGCTACCTTTATCATGACCCATCAGCTCTAGAGCGCGATTGGCTAAGACTTCGTTGACATTCATGTGATGGGAGGTGCCCGCCCCGGCTTGATACACATCCACTACAAATTGATCAGCTAGTTCGCCTGCCAAGACTTCCTGGGCTGCTTGGTCAATGGCTTGCCCTAGGGCTACTGGAATACATCCGAGTTGGGCATTGACCTGAGCTGCTGCCCTCTTGATCCAAACACAGGCCAAGGTGTAGACAGGTAGTGGCTTGAGACCACTAATTGGAAAATTTTCTAGCGCGCGTAGAGTCTGAATGCCGTAATAAACTGTGTCAGGTAATTGCCGCTCGCCCATCGAATCTTTTTCTAACCGCATCCTGTTTCCCCCTCTTATATTTCAGTCTATTACGTTCTCTAGTCAGCCTAAGGATCAATATGTTAAGTTAAAGTCGCAAATCCCCCGGGTTTTTCTCTCCATGCGTTATCTTACGTTGTTTTTTCTATCTGCTCTAGCTTTGGGTACCCCGATGGCGGTATTTGCCCAGCCGGCTGCGACTACTCCGCAAGTTGCCGATAATTTTAAATTAGCCAAACAAGCCTACAAAAGCGGCGATTACAAACAAGCCATCGCCCTACTCAATCAAGTACTCGAATCTGACACCAAGAATATCAATGCCTTGATGACCCGTGGGGCAGCACGTTACAAAGCCAAAGATTTTGCGGGCGCTGTGGCAGACTACACCGCCGTCACCAAAATTGATGAGAAATATGCCCGTGCTTACGGTAGTCGTGGGGTGGTTTATTTTGAGGAAGGCGACTTGTCCAAAGCTGAAGCTGACTTCACCCAAACCCTCAAACTAGACCAAGACCAAGGCTTAATTGAAAATGCAGCAGCGGCTCTATTTCAACGAGCTGGGGTTTTCCAACGGCAAGGCAAGGTTGATGAAGCGATTGGTGACTTGAGTAATGTAGTTAAAATTGATCCCACCATGACGAGTGGTTACTTAGACCGCGCGCTTTTGTACTTCTATAAGAGCAAATATTCTCTTGCCCTTGCTGACTGGCAAAAAGCCGCCGAAACTGACCCCAAAGCTCCTGAAGCCTTAGCTGGTCAAGCCATTGCTTTTTATCGCATGGGTCAAAATGAAGAAGCCAGCACCATCATCAAAGCGGCTGGCATCCTCGAGCCCCGTTATGTCAAGGATATTGATTGGGTCAGAGGCGGTAAGGAGAATGGTCCTGGTTGGAATTACAAAGCGGTTGATGCCCTCAAAGACTTACTAGCACGCATCAAGTAAGCGTGACCTGATCAAAAATTGCCCCGGTTGCATCCACAGCTTGCACTTGGATACTGCCTGGTGTAATTGTGATATCGAGAAATTCCCTGGTTGCTCGTGAAAAAGCCGTAAAAGTAGAAGTTTTGACAGGACGGGTTTCTGCACCACCGCCACTGGTGATATAAACCACGCCTGACTGGGGTATTGTGCGTTCATAGCAATGCTCATGACCATTGAGATAGAGAGCAACCTGGTGTTTGATTAAAATTGGACTGAGTACTGTAACCCGTTCTGTAGATACGCCATAGACCGAACTGGAATAAACGTTGTGGTGTCCATAGACAATTTTCCAGCGAGCCTTGGATTTTTGGAGTTGCGTATCTAACCAGGCTAGTTGGTTCTGCTCTAGGGCATTGGTATCGAGGGCAAAAAACTGGGCACTACCACGACTAAACGTATAGTAGCGACTAGGCATTTTGAAATAACGCACTTGGTCATCACCATGATTGGTACGTACGTCATGATTACCGAGTACGGCATAAAAAGGCACTTTAGCGGTCAATAAAGACTGGTAAGGTTTCTCAAAAACTGCTTCACTCTTGCTGATTTCGCCATTGGTATAGATATTATCGCCACCTAATAAAATCAAATCAAAAGGTTGGCGATTCTGAAACTTAGCCAGCTGGGCAGCGACGGCATACTGTCCTTTTGAGCCAGTTCCCGTATCCGCCAAAAAAGCTAAATGTAAGGGTAATGGGTCAGCCTGCGCGGTTAGAGGCAAAAACCCTAACCCAGCTAATAGCTCCCGTCTTCTCATGAATTAACTCAGACCCTTGGCTAAATGGTCAAAATATTTTGCCATCTCTTGTCCGGCTTGAGAGCCAACCTGACTACCCACCACATCACGCAAAGCATTAATCGCTCGTACAGAGCTGTCAAGTGGGACGCCTAGAGCGTTATAGGTCTCTTTGAGGCCTTTGAGGACATATTCATCTAACAAAGAAGTATTATCAGCGAGCATTGCAAAGGTAGCATAACGCAAAAAGTATTCTAGATCCCGGACGCAGGCTGCATAACGACGCGCGTAATACATATTTCCGCCAGGCTTAGTTACAGGACTGTATAGTAGCGAGCGTGCCACAGCGGCTCGAATCAAGTTATCAGCATTAACCGTGATCATTTGGGCTGCTTTTACCCGCAACTCTCCAGTGCCAAAGTAAGCCCGCATACGTTCCATAGCGGCGCTGTCAAAATATTTACCTTTTTGGTCGTATTCGGAAATAACTTGAGTGATCACATCTTGCATGGCGGACTCCGAGCGGAGATATTCAAAAAAACCCTACTTGTTACGATACACCTTTTATAGGACAAAGAAAACAATCCCTTGTCTTACGCCCAAGAAGTCTGGAAGAGAAGTACTTAATGTATGGACTTTTGAGTGCTATGATGCATTTCACGTCAACGGCTATACTGGCTGAGGGCAAATCTTTTTTAGGATAGGACTATGCGTTTCTCTCGTCGCCTAGAGCCTCTGGCGAATAATGTTTTTGCTCTGATGGACACCGCTAAAGCTGAAGCCCGAACCCTAGGCCGTGATATTTTAGATTTGTCTTTAGGCTCTTCAGATTTGGCAGCACCAGCCCACGCCTTAGCGGTAATGCAACAGTCTTTTGCTGACACTTCGACCCATGGCTATCTACTCTTCGCCGCCACCCAAAATTTCCGCATCGCGGTAGCCGATTGGATGCTCAAACGCTTTGGCGTTACCGTTGATCCACAAACAGAAGTTTTACCCCTGATTGGCTCCCAAGAAGGTACGGCTCATTTACCCCTAGCCTTAATGGACCCTGGTGATATCGCTTTGATTCCCGATCCTGGTTATCCTTCGCATACGGGTGGGGTTTATCTGGCTGGTGCCGAAGTCTACACTGTGCCGTTACCTCAAGAAAATGGCTATTTACCGGATTTAGCGGCAATTCCTGAGAGCATCCTTGCTAGGAGTCGATTTTTACTGCTCAGTTATCCCCAAAATCCCACCGCTGCGATTGCGCCACTTACTTTTTTCCAAGAAGCTGTAGCCTTTTGTCAGCGTCATGATTTGGTCTTAGTTCATGATTTTCCTTATTGTGATCTAGCTTTTGATGGCTATTTGCCACCCGGAATGCTCCAAGCTGACCCAGAAAAATCCGTCACCATTGAATTTTTTACATTCTCGAAGTCCTATCATATGGGCGGCTTCCGCATTGGCTTTGCCGTCGGTAATGCTGAAGTGATTCGTGCGCTCAAGCAAGTCAAAGCCGTGGTTGATTTTAATCAGTATCGGGGTATTTTAGATGGAGCTGCTGCCGCTCTAGCAGGACCTCAAGATTGTGTTCAACAGGGCGTACAAATCTACCAAGAACGCCGCGATAAAATGCTCTTTTATTTAGAATCCATTGGTTGGTCAGTACCCAAACCCCAAGCCACGCCCTATCTTTGGGCACAACTACCATCAGCTTGGCAACACAAATCGATTGAGTTTTGTACGCAACTCGTCCGTGCAACCGGTGTGGCTCTTGCTCCGGGTGCGGGATTTGGACAACGTGGCGAAGGATTTGTGCGCTTTGCCTTGGTACACCCTCCCCAACGTTTAGCCACAGCGGTCGAACGCTTAGGTTCTTTCTTAAACGGTTAACCATGGCAGCTCTCGGACACTTGATCCTGCTGACAGGCCCGAGTGGGGTCGGTAAAGGGACGCTCGTCAAACTGCTCCTAGAACGACATCCTCAGTTGTTTCTGTCAATCTCAGCCACTACCCGGGCTGCGCGCGTGGGTGAAGAAGAGGGTGTTCATTATTACTTCAAGAGCCGTGCCGAATTTGAACAGCTGATTACGACCGAGCAACTGCTCGAATGGGCACAATATTTAACGAACTACTACGGCACGCCCCGCCAACCTGTTGAGGAGCAGCTTGGTCAAGGACGTGATGTCTTGCTCGAAATCGAAGTCCAAGGCGCAGCACAGGTTTTACAAAATTTCCCGATGGCAGTTTCTATCTTTATCCTGCCGCCGTCTCTTGAAGCCCTCGCTGAACGTCTACAAGGACGTAAAACCGAATCTCCTGAAGCGATTGCCAAACGCTTACACAGAGCGCAACAGGAGCTATCCGAAGCAACCAAGTTTCAGCATACTGTAATCAATGATCAACTCACGGCGTGTCTAGAACAGTTAGAATCAATCTTGTACCCTAATTCGGTTCGTCATGACTCCGTTACAACATCCCATTGACCCTTTTGATATGATGCGGCGCACCGAGATGGTGATTGCCTCCTCTGCGAACCGCTACCGTATTACAGTACAAATTGCTCAGCGTGCTAAGCGCCGTCATTTTGAAGAAAACCGTGAAGACGAAGATAGTCATGTCAAGCATGTGATTCATGCTATTTACGAACTTTCTGATGAATTATTGACCCCTGGGGTACTCGCTGATTGAACTAACCGGATCACTGTTGGTCGGCTGTGGCGGCGGAATTGCCGCCTATAAGATGTGTACGCTAGTTTCTGAATGGGCACAAGCCAATCAAGCCGTACGTGTAGTCATGAGTGCGGGAGCAGAAAAATTTATAACGCCCCTAACGTTCTCGACTTTAGCGCGTCACCCGGCTTACACGGATCAAGATTTTTGGCAGCCACACCAAGGGCGGCCTTTACATATTGGCTTAGCTGAATGGGCGGGGGTGATTGTTCTGGCACCATTGACTGCCAATACTTTAGGCAAATTGGCCTATGGCTTAGCAGATAATTTGTTAACCAATACGATTTTGGCCTCGACTGTCGCCGTCTTACTGGCTCCGGCGATGAATACCGCGATGTGGCAACAGCTCAGTGTGCAACGCAACTTGGAATTACTGATTCGTGATGCCCGTTACCATCTGCTGCCGCCCACTTCTGGACGTCTGGCCTGCGATACGGTCGGGGTTGGGCGTATGGCGGAGCCAGAAGAAATATTAGCCTATGCGCAGTCACTCTTTTGGACACAAGGTAAGCGTGACTTAGTCGGTCAGCACGTGCTGATTAGTGGTGGGCCTACCTATGAATATCTCGATTCTGTGCGCTTTATCGGCAACCCAGCAACCGGAAAGATGGCATTAGCATTGGCACGTTCGGCATTTCATCGCGGAGCTAGGGTCACGCTAGTTCATGGTCCCTTGTGTGAACCACTACCCGAATTTATTACTAGTCATGCGGTTATCTCCAGCCAAGAGATGCAGGCAGCTCTCGAAAAATATTTCCCTTCAGCAGATGTGCTTTTGATGAATGCGGCGGTAGCAGATGTACGCCCAGCTCAAAATTATCCGTACAAATTGTCAAAAGTTG
This sequence comes from Gloeobacterales cyanobacterium, assembly GCA_038226175.1. Classification (GTDB taxonomy): domain Bacteria; phylum Cyanobacteriota; class Cyanobacteriia; order Gloeobacterales; family Anthocerotibacteraceae; genus JBBRQP01. Next base: position 478 of record JBBRQP010000040.1, on the reverse strand, counting down.
ATCTGCCTCAGTCTTTAATGCTCGAACCAGTCCCTGATATTCTTCGTTATCTCAATTCGCAAAAACGCGTAGGACAACGGGTAATCGGATTTGCTGCTCAAACAGGAGATATCCTGACTCCGGCATGGGAAAAACTACACCAAAAAGGTGTAGATGCGCTATTTGTTAATCCGATTGACCAACCAGACAGTGGTTTTGGTCAAACCCATAACCAAGGCTATCTACTCCTATCTAGTGGGCAGAGCAAGACTTTTGTATCTGCTCCGAAATTAGCGATTGCTCATCAGTTATGGGATGCTCTGCATTAGCTGTTAACCAAGATTTAGCTTAGACCCGCTGCGCGAACCACTGCTCTAGCGAGGACAGATGGGCAAAATCTAATAAGTCCTCCCCCAAAGTTTCTAACTCGACTAAGGATAACTGTTCCACTTGCTGTTGGATGGGCGTGGGCAAAGTACCAACCCGTCGGGTTAATTGT
>JBBRQP010000039.1:0-26386 GCA_038226175.1 Gloeobacterales cyanobacterium | reverse complement strand
ACGCTCCCAAGGCAAGCGTGACAAAGAAAGTCTTGAAGAAGCGATAGGACAAGGGCTAAAGCGTATTACAGAAACTGATGCGAAAGGTTGGTTCACTCACTCTGGTTATCTTGGTACATCCGTATGAAAACCGCTGTAAGCAACTGTGGGCGCCAAAGTTGCTTAAAGAAGTTGATTGCCGGATTAGTATTGGAGCGCTCAAACGAACTCAGCTCAAAGGAGAAGTCTTAATCAGTGCCGCTATTAAGAATCTCTACGGTCTGTTTCCGCGCGAACGTTATAAGGCCCGGTCTGCCTATTCGCGCGGACAACTCCATCGCCCTGATGTACAACGGGTTATTGCTGATGTTTATTTTACGATAGGCGTATTATTTGATAGTGCCGTAGTTGATGGTACCCAAAAATTTATCAGTCGCGACTGGCAGCCTGATCTAGGTATAGCCCAGCCCTGCGGTCAGATTATTTGGGGAGATGATTTGCTTGCAGTTGACCGTCAAGCCTGTATGGTCGCAGCCGAAGGTATGCCAGCTTATTTGACTTGGATTAAACAGATGAGCGGAGGTTAGCTGATGAAGCAGTGTGTAGTGTGGATTTTATTGTGCGTGCATCCGGCTTTAACAGCGGCTGAGGCGTTTTGTGGTGGACGCGATGGCGCACGGGTCGTCTTGGTGGAAAGTCAAGGACGACTAGGACAATTACCCTACCAGCGCAAAAAAATTGTGCTGATCTTGAGTGCGATGCGTCACTATGCTGAGCAGCTACGGGAGCAAGGTTATATCGTGGATTATCTGAAGGTGAGTGAGTTCCAATCAGGATTAGGAGATTATTTACGCGCTAGCCAGCCCGATCAGGTGCTGACCATGGCGGCTAGTGAGTATCGTACGCGTGATCTTCAGCATAGTTTAGGTGCACAACTTGATCTACCCGTGGTCGTTTTACCTAACACGCAGTTTTTGACGGCGCACTATCATCCCTATCCTGATCCCATACCGGGCAAACGCTATGTGATGGAAAATTTTTATCGAGCCATGCGCCGCTATTTCCAAGTGTTAATGGAGGATGACCAGCCTACAGGCGGCGAATGGAATTATGACAAGCACAACCGTGAATCTTTACCCAAGGGCTTACCTTTACCTGAACTAATCACATTTACCCCCGATGTAATCACGCAAGAAGTGATGGGTGAGGTGCTAGTAGGCGTAGGCACTGCCGAAGGCTTTACCTTAGCGGTGACCCATGCCCAAGCTCAAGCTGCCTTACAAGAATTTATCACCGAGCGTTTGCCTGCTTTTGGTGCCTATGAAGATGCCATGACGCAAGCGAGTCGGACGCTGTTTCATTCCTTGCTCTCGCCCTATCTCAATATTGGGTTACTCGAACCTTTGCCCATGATTCGAGCTGCCGAAATGGCCTACCGCGAAGGTAAAGCACCGCTTAACTCGGTCGAAGGCTTTATTCGTCAAATTTTGGGTTGGCGTGAATATATCTATTGGCAATATTGGCTACAGATGCCGGGCTTGCAGGACGCTAACCACTGGCAAGCTGATCGTGTATTGCCGCAGTTTTTTTGGGATAGCAAAACCGAGATGAACTGCCTACAACACGTAGTCAAGGGTTTACTCGAAACCGGCTATTCTCACCATATTGAGCGGTTAATGATAGTCTGTAATTTTTGTTTATTAGCAGGTATTAGCCCGCAAGCGGTTGCAGATTGGTTTTTGATCTTGTATATCGATGCCTATGAATGGGTTGTCTTGCCTAATGTTATTGGCATGGGGCTCAATGCAGATGGGGGTCAAACGGCAACAAAGCCCTATATTGCCTCAGCTAATTACATCAATAAAATGAGTAATTACTGCCAAAACTGTTACTTTGATCCCAAAAAACGTACAGGTGAAACGGCTTGTCCATATAATTTTCTCTACTGGAATTTTTTGATTGAACATGAGGTCAAACTGCGAGCTAATCCACGACTTGGCCCAAATATATTGGGACTAAGTCGGGTGAGTGAGGCTGAGCGGCAACTTATTCAGGGAGCAGCCCAGGTTTTTTTGATGAAATTGGCGCCACGGGACTAACCTGATCGCTCACAGCGGTAGTAGTGGTGGGTGTGTCGGTGAATTTACTCCCGCTGTGAGCTGCCATGATAGTTGTAATAGTTAATTTATTGCATTGCACAAGATAGTTTGTGCCAGCAGTCGAATCAACCAGAGGATAGCTAAAGCCTCTTGAGCCGTGGCAATCCAGGTTTTAACTGTGCCTGTTAGTGGATCTAGCGTTGTAATAGTGACATTATTGATACCTGTAACAGTGGCAAGTTAAGGCTTCGAGTCAATTATAGAACCACTAGCAACTGAGGTTAAAACCAGCTGAGAATCCTTGTTATTAATTAGATTAGGAACGGTATTGAGGTCTGCGCAATAAATACGACCTTTGCAATCAAAATAAGCGGCCTTACTGTAGGCATCTAATTCATTACCTAACAAATCCTGTTTAGATAGTTATGGGTTAACCTCGTAGATCACAGATTGGGTAGTTGCAGGTACATCACTAAAGGTGCCTTGTGTAGAGCGTGCCGTAAAAGTATTTAAGACTAGGCCATTTTTCTTGATGGTGTAAGTTGTACCCGAAGTTAGACCACCCACTGTATAGGTAACAGGTTGGGTAGCTGAGAGAGCCGTAGCTGTCCAAGTTTTTGGGAAATCGATGAGTAGAGACGCTGTGTCAATAACCACTGAGTTTTGGGCTGTGACTTTAGCTCCTAGGGGTTGTAACTCGATAGTAGAGCTAGGGCCAATATTATTACGGTTGAGTGTCAGTTGTGAGCCAACCGCTGTAACTGTAGTTGGAACTGCTGCTGTCTCAGGGTAATAGATCTGACCCTTGCGGTCAAAGTAGGTCGCACTACTAAAACTATCAAGAACGAGCGTTAGCAGCTTTTGTTTGTTAACCTGAACTACCGTCGCTTGACTCGCAGTCCCGATGAGTTGCAAACTTGTAGTACTGGTGAATTGGTTATTAGAGAGCAAATAACCATCACCATTTTTGAGGATCAATGTATCTAATGCATTGGCTGGAAGTCCTGATGGCGAAAAATTGTTTTTGATGAGGCGATTACAACTCTTAGCCGCCTGTCTGGTAGTGGAAGCCTGGCTACAAGGTAGACCGTTTATATTATCACCAGCAAAATCAGAGAAACTGACTGGTGCATCACCACTGCCATAGACGGTGTTACTCTGAAAAACATTACGGCGCATTAGGCCATCACTTAAGGTCGGCGGCTGGTTAGATTTAAAGGCATACAGCCCATATTTACGGGAATCACCAACTTGATTACCCTTGATTACATTATCAGAAGAACCTGTGGTCAAACGAACACCATATTGATTACCAATTATTGTATTATTTTCAAAAGTATTACTAAAGCTTTCGCTCAAACTAATACCAGAACCTTGATTGTTTTCGATGTCATTGCCTGTAACCACTGAGTTGGTAATATTTTTACTAAAGGCAATACCTGTCCCTCCGTTGCGATAGATTTGGTTATTAGTCAAGGTCAAATGATCACTATTGACGGAGCTACTGATACCATAATAGCCGTTGTCATGAATGCGATTACTATCCACAAACAAATAATCAGAGTCACTATAGGAGGTAATAGCATAACGTGCGCTATTGTAAATTTCGTTGTTGATGATATTCATGCCCGTGCCGTTAAGACAGGTCAGACACTGACCACCGCTCGCGTAGGTATAAAGCCCGTAGTAGTTATCATGAATAACGTTATTAATTACATCACCCAATACATCAACTGTACTGTAGCTTGTGGTCGGACTGATCACTTTCCAGCTCAAACCGTAGGATTCAGCTCCCGGAAAACCTAGATAACCAATATCGCTATTTTTGATGTCCATCCGCGAGATAAGAGGCGTGATACCATCTGTTGCTAGGGTAGATTGTACTCCCATGTAGGCGCGTCCATTTTGATATTGTGTATCAACATCACCTAATCCGCCATTAGCTTTGGTATCCCAAGATAAAATACTAACGGTATCAACCAAAACATTGCCCCAACTGGCTATTAAAGACACATAGCTATTAGAAGCAGAAGCATTATTACTGAGCAAACGCAACTCATCAGTATCACCACCGAGACTAGAGCCTTTGACAACTAAGGTTGCACCGTTAGTGAGCTTCAAGTTAGCTTTGAGTAACCAAGTTTGCACCGTTGAACCTTGAGGAGGCGTGATTTTATCGAGAATAGTATAGTCTTTGGGCGCGGCAATATTATAGATATCAGTTAAGGTGCAGGTAATCGGGGATTCGATATAAACTGTATTAGAAGAAGGTGCCCAACGAATGGCACAGTCAGCCCAAACTGTTGAGGGAAAAGTCAGAGTTGCTAATAGGAGACTCTTAGCTAAAGACAGGCGTAATGGCTGTAGTATAGTAGACACATGCAGGCGTTGAACTTTAATTTGATGAGGCATGACATGATTCCGGGGGAGAGGAAGAAAGAAACAAGTTATTTCCATTTACAAGGTACCATAAGTCTTGCTCAAACAACATCAAAACTCATGATATTTGCGGTAATGCGTAGCATCTACTAAAAAACTATTTTACAGCACTGATCTAATCACATATACAGATTAGATTAAAAAAACGCCTATTGAACTATTAGTCCAATAGGCGTAAAACACATCAACCCTTATTAAATAGAACGATTAGGATTGATTTCACCAGGCTCAGGAAAGCGAATGACATCCTCTTCATCTAGAAATTCGCCTGACTGCACTTCAATCACAATCGCCGCGATTTTGCCCGGATTTTCGACCCGATGTCGGACACAGCGGGGTACATAGGTCGATTGGCCTTCATGAACTAGACGTACTTCGTCATCACACTCAACACGGATGGTTCCGGTAACCACAATCCAGTGCTCTGAGCGATGATAGTGCATCTGAGCCATGATCCGCCGTCCTGGTTCTAAGACAACACGATTAATACGATGACGCTTGCCTGACTCTAGGGTGGTACTAGAGCCATAAAATTTTGCCACCTCAGAGGGTTCAGGCTCGTGCATAATCGTCCGAGAAGCGAATGATATCATCTTCTCCCAAATATTCGCCGCATTGCACCTCAATGACCACCAGAGCTACAAGACCGGGATTTTCGAGACGATGTTTGGTACAGCATGGGACAAAAATAGATTGTCCTTCTGAGAGTAGGGTGGTTTCACCATCCAACGTAACGCGTCCAGTGCCCGAGGTGACGACCCAGTGCTCAGAACGATGATGATGCATTTGATAGCTAAGGCGTTGTTTTTGCGTGACCACAATACGTTTAATTTGATATCGTTCAGATTCCATTAGTATCTGATAAGTTCCCCAAGGACGGGTCACAGGCAGGGCGATTTGCTCTAATTCATTCACGAGGTAGTTCCTAACGATTACTGAAAAAAGACTAACACAATTGACCTGGGTCTTGTCTATACGCAAGTCCGCAAAAATACGTATTCTTTATAATTGTGTGATGCATGATACCTACCCCTATGCGTGAATTTACGTAAGCTCAATTGGAATTAATGGGCGTGATCATCAATTCAGAAAAACCCGTCATCGCATCAGGAATCCGTTTAAATAAAAGATTTTCGGCAGTTCCAATCACAATCTCAGCGGTGGTATAAATCAGACAGCCCTCCAACAAATGACCACCCATAACCTGACCTCGATCATTAGCCAGCACAAGATGCAGGTGTAAGCCTGTCAGGGACAACGTGCCAGAAAGAGCCACCAATTCAAATTTCTCGATAAAAATCTGTGCTGTATTACCATTGGCAAACCGTAAATGTGCCTCTTGTAAGCTACCTACTGCTGTCACAATAAAGCCCGACTGTAAGCGCTGCTCTTGGGTGAATTTTGTCAGTTCTTGCCTTAAGTCTTGGCCTGGGTGCAAGCGCACAGCCCAGGTTTTCATAACCGAACCGGCACCTTGCGCGTCAGAAGTAGTAGTGCTGAACGCACTGAGGCGAGCATCTCTTCGATCTCGGCTGCCGAGATAATCAGCGGGGGCACAAACCGCACTACCGTCGATCCGGCTGAGACTAGGAGCAAACCTTGCGCCAAACAGAGTTTAACCAAATCAAGGGCTTGGGCTTCGCGCAAGACTAGGCCCTGCATCAAACCCCAACCCCGCACGGTGCTGATTATTTCAGGAAAATCTACAGCCAACTGGGTCAACCCCTGCTGTAACTGAGCGCCACGCTGACGGGTATTGTCAATTAAAGCTTCAGTTTCAAGGATCTGACATACGGCTAAGCCCACCCCACAAGCAAAAGGGTTACCGCCAAAGGTACTGGCATGATCGCCTGGCTCAAAGACTGCAAACTTTTCTTGGGCGAGTAAAGCCCCAATCGGAATTCCGCCCCCGAGGGCTTTAGCGAGTGTGAATATATCAGGCTCAACCCCTAAGGTTTGGTAGGCCCAGAGATTACCCGTGCGCCCCATCCCTGCTTGCACTTCATCAAAAATCAAGAGAATATCTTGCTCATCACAAAGTTGGCGTACCGCCTGAAAATAGTCTCGGTCACCGGGCATGACCCCGCCCTCACCTTGCAGGGGTTCGAGCAAAATAGCGGCTGTATTTTCAGTCACTGCCGCGCGTAGGGCTTCGAGGTCATTAAACGGTACATACCGAAAACCAGGCACTAAAGGCGCGAAATACTTTTGATATTTGGGTTGTCCTGTGGCAGTAATAGTGGCGAGTGTGCGTCCATGAAAACTCTGCTCAGCGGTGATAATCCCAGGCTGGATAATGCCACGCTGGGTCAGCGCATATTTACGAGCCAATTTAATAGCGCCTTCATTGGCCTCGGCTCCAGAATTACAGAAAAAAACTTTGTCAGCTACCGAACGCTCGACTAACCACTGAGCTAGCGCCGCTTGTTCGGGAATGTAATAGAGATTAGAAACATGAATCAAGCGTTGAGCCTGTTTACAAATCGCCGCCACCATCACCGGATGACTATGCCCTAACCCACAAGTTGCAATACCGGCGACACCATCTAGATAAGACCGCCCTTCGGTGTCCCAAACGCGACAGCCTTGACCGCGCTCGATAGCTAGGGGGAAGCGCCCATAGGTAGACATGACGACTTGATCAAACAAAGACTGCACCACGACGAATTCCGGTTAGGATATGTTCTACTCTACGCGAAAAATAGAGATTCTCAATAATCTAAAGCGTCGTGAGCTTACTAAGTAGACATATCTACGTAAAAATACTAACTTTTTGTAACATCCTTGAGGCTTTACCCAAAAAGCTATGTTTTAATAAGTGTAAATTAGTTGTTGGGTATGTTTTATGATGCATAATTTTTTTACTGGTGGGTTGCTGGCGCTGACGCTGTTATGCCCTGTCAAACTTGCCGCTGCTTCTCTTTTTACTGAAGGAACTAATGATGTGGGTCAGCTCTTAGCCACATCTACCAGCCTAACCAATACCAACACCACCAGCTCAGGTAGCCCCATTCAAATTGATGGCACAATCGGTGTGGTAGGCGCTAGCGAAGAATCAACCGATGTGGACTTGTATAGTTTTTCGCTGACTGCAGGTACAGCTTTTAGTCCGGTCGTCACCAGTGCTGGGGGTAGTTTAGACCTGTTTGATTCACAATTATTTTTATTTGATGCAACAGGACATGGGTTGGTTTTTAATGATGATATTTCAACGGCAGATAATCTATCACAGCTGACGTTTACCCCAAGTTCTTCGGGCATTTATTATTTAGCCATCACGCCCTATAACGTCAGACCTATCGACAATAATGGTCAATTCATTTTTTCTAATAGTTCACCGACTAACTCTGTAACTGGTTCGGTTAGCGCACTGGCTAATCGCGGTGTTTTGACTAGTTGGAGTACCAATACTACAGATTTTGGGAGCTACACACTTAGCCTTACAGGTGCTCAGTTGATTGCTGTTCCCGAACCGTCAGAGATGCTAGGGTCATTTCTGCTTATACTTTTTAGCTTGCGTTTAGCAATGCTTCGCGCTACAAAGACGTGTCTGGATGTCATAGCCTATCAAAGCAGACTAAGTTAATTAAGAGATATTTGTTCGACTATTGGTAGCCTAGAAGCAAGCCGGACACATTAATAATAGGGTGCATTGGAACTTGAATATTTGTGCGCGAAGAGACTGTGCATGTCTCAATCTGACATGAAGGGTTACAGTTGCCGTTGTTGTCGTAAATAGCTTTCCATAAATGTAGTCAAGTCTCCGTTTATGACATTGGTGACATCGGAGGTTTCTGTGCCTGTGCGATGATCTTTGACCATTTGATAGGGATGAAAAACATAGGAACGAATCTGGGTTCCCCAGTCAGCATCGGTGATATCTCCGCGAATTTGTGCTAATTCGAGACGGCGTTTCTCTTCTTCGAGCGTTAGCAATTTGGCGGTGAGAATCTGGAGAGCGCGGTTTTTGTTTTGCAGTTGCGAGCGCTCTTGGGTACAGCGCACAAATAGACCCGTGGGCAGATGGGTCACTTGGACAGCGGTTTCTACCTTGTTGACGTTTTGCCCCCCCGCACCACCCGAGCGTGAAGTTTTGATATCAAGGTCTTCGGGACGCAAATCTACTTTCACTTCCTCATCTAAGATTGGCATCACATCGACACCCGCAAAACTAGTCTGCCGTTTACCATTGGCATTAAAAGGTGAGATGCGTACCAAGCGATGGGTGCCTTTTTCTGCCCAGAGATAGCCATAGGCGTATTTGCCATCAATTTCAAGGGTGACCGATTTGATCCCCGCTTCCTCCCCTTCCGATAGATCAAGGAGTTTGACTGAGTAGCCGCGTGTTTCACCCCACCGCGTATACATCCGCATCAAGATCTGTGCCCAATCTTGGGCATCGGTGCCACCTGCCCCGGCATTAATTGTGATGACCGCCCCATTTTGATCATGAGGACCCGAGAGTAATTGCTCAAATTCCCACAAGTCAAGCTGGCGAATAAGGTGCTGGGTTGTTGTTTCAGCTTCCGTCAACAAACCACTATCATCAGACTCATCCACTAGCTCGATCAGGGTTTGTACATCATCTAGTTGGCCTTGCCATTGCTGAAATTGTGCCAGAGGAAATTTTAATGCATTCAGCTCTTGCAAAGTTTTTTGGGCTTGCTCGGCATTATCCCAAAACGTTGGCTCACTGGTTTGATATTCTAAGTTTTCAATGCGTTGGGTTAGTTGGGGTAGGTCAAAGATAGTCCTGGGTTTTTCCCAGGCGTTCAGTGAGTACCGTAACGGCGCGTTTTAGATCAAGGACATCCATGGTGTTTCAGTAGATTAAGCAACTATTTCTACGTTAACAGTTCCCAGAACGTTTACACTAGAACCGTAACATCCTCATTGTGCCTGTGCCCTTATATCTTGCCCAAACTGCAACTACTATTAGCACCTTGATCAACGGGCCTGGGCCCGGAATTATGATTTCTTTTGGGGCGGTATCGGTGCTAAGTATCGCAATCTGGTGGATCTGTGTGCAGCAGCTAAAACAACCGATTGCTCAACGTAATATTACGGTTGTTTTAATTTTACAAGTCTTACTTACTGTTGCGGTGGTTGCCCAACTCGGTACGATGTTTGAAATTACAGGTTTACCCCTTGCCTTTACGGTCAAACTAACAACTCCGATTGCGATTATAGTAAGTTTTCTACTTTGGAAAGAATTTGTTTATAAGGGTTTAAAAATCTTGCCGCAACGTAAATGAATTTCCAGTCACACACAGCCTTGTCCAAAAAATATTTGCGCCAACAGTTGCGACAAGAACGTTCTCAGCTCGATCTGGCTGAGCAGCAAATGGCTAGTCAGCTGGTTTGTCAGCAGTTGGCTAAGTTGACGCAAGTTCAGCAAGCGCAACAGATCTTTGCTTACGTTGCGCTGGCAGGAGAAATTGATCTGCATCATTTGTTTGACTATTTCTCAACCAAAACCTGGGGTATTCCGCGCTGTGTTGGTCAATCTCTGAGTTGGCATTCCTACCAGCCAGAGTATCTTGTCCGTGGTGCCTATGGCCTATGGGAGCCTGATCAGAATGCAGATAGTCTTGATGCGGCGGCTACGGATCTGGTCTTGGTGCCAACTCTGGGCTGTAGTCAGGATGGCTATCGGCTAGGCTATGGTGGAGGCTATTATGACCGATTTCTAGCGCAGTTTCCCTTTCTGGCAATGGGGGTGATCGGTCGGGTAGGCTGGCCCATTGATTTTCCGGTCGAACCCTGGGATCGCCCGCTACAAGCTCTTGTTACTCCCGTAGGTGTGCAATGGTTCAAGGTAAACCCTTAGTCTTTTTGACGCTCTTGATCATGAATTTAGCTGCTGTCAATGCCAAAGAAACGCCCAGTGACTGGGTTAATGTCCAGCAATTTGAACCTTCACTTTATCTAGACATGGCCTATGCTACGCCGCACAATTTTCTAAAGGAAGCCGTTTATCCCCATGCTGTCTGTCTACTGCATCGCCCGATTGCTGAGGCTCTACAACGCGCACAACACAACGTATTACAACAAGGCTACAGCTTGAAGCTCTGGGACTGTTACCGTCCGCTCTCAGTACAAAAAAAAATGTGGGCGCTCGTACCTGATGCGCGTTATGTCGCTGATCCCAAAGATGGTTCTCGTCACAATCGCGGTGCAGCCGTGGACATAACATTAGTCACGGCTCAAGGGAAATCCTTAGAGATGCCGACCAACTTTGATGATTTTTCGGTGCAGGCGAGTCCCACAAGTTATGCACGCTGGTCAGCTCCTGCTCGTAAGCATTTTGATATTCTCAAACAAGCTATGTTAGCGGCAGGATTTGACCCATTACCATCTGAGTGGTGGCATTACGATGAGCGGGGTTGGCGACACTATGAGATTAGTGATTTTCCGCTGCCCAAACCATGATTTAAACGCATTGCATTAGCTTTTGTGAAAGTACTTGCTGCACTTGTTTGAGGGTAGTTTTGACATCTGCGGCACTGATATGAAGGTGCGTTACCATGCGCACTCGATCAAGACCAAATGTACTCACTAAAATGCCCTCGCGCCGTAATAAATCCGCCAGCTCTTGACTGGTCATACCCGTATTACTGACATCAAAAATCACAATATTGGTTTGCAAGGAGGTTAGATCGAGAGCTAGTCCCGGTAATTCTGCCAAACCAAGCGCTAACTGACGGGCATGGGCATGGTCTTCAGCCAGACGCTCAATATGATGTTTGAGTGCATAAAGCCCACAGGCCGCCATATACCCTAACTGACGTAATCCACCGCCAAACATTTTGCGATAGCGACGAGCACGGTTAACAAAATCCTGAGAACCCACAATCACTGACCCCATCGGCGCACCCAAACCCTTAGAAAGACATACCGAAGCCGAATTAAATAATTCTCCATACGCCCGAGCCGGAACACCTGCTGCCACCGCCGCATTAAATAGCCGTGCGCCATCTAGGTGTAAGGGCAGACCTTGAGTTTCCACATATTCGCGGATCTGGGCGACTTGGGCAACAGGGTACACGACGCCACCTGCCCAATTATGGGTATTTTCTAGACACACCAGAGCCGTCGTCGCATAATGCACATTGTGTTTATCGCGGATAGCCGAGCGAATATGCTCTATCGTCAGCAGGCCATGGATCGCCCGAGCAGGTAAAATTTGTATACCCGATAGTCCTGCCGCTGCTCCCGCTTCCATATTAAAAATATGAGACTGGCTTTCGGTGATCACCTCATCACCGCTCCGGGTATGTACCCGCAGACAAATCTGATTACCCATGGTACCGGAAGGTACATAGAGTGCAGCTTCATGGCCTAATAGATCAGCCATCATCTCTTCTAGATGACGCACTGTCGGGTCATCGCCCAGCGTATCATCGCCGACCTCTGCCCGAGCCATGACCTGGAGCATGCCCGCTGTCGGTCGGGTCACGGTATCACTACGCAAATCAATGGGTAACATGAGCTTCTCGAGATTAAACTCTATCGAGATCTAGTCTAATTGATAGACCCTGGAGATTTTGTTATCTGTGAACGCTCAGATTTACCCAGTACGAGGTCGGATACCTCTTGGCCTAATAGTGATTACCGACTTTTCGGTAATGCACTGCCGCGAGGGCATCTGTTCGTGAAACATCACCGGCTTCAACCACGGCATAGACCAACCAATGATCACTGGCTTCCATACGACTTACCACCCGACATTCTAGATAAGCTAGAGCCTCAGCCAAAATTGGCGCTTGATTGAGCGCAGTGTAGGACTTGATGCCGGCAAAACGGTCTTCTCCCGGCTCAAACCGTTTTAGGAAATGGCGCATTAGGGGCAAATAGGTATCTTCGGCTAGGACATTGAGCACAAAACTATCACCAGGATACAACAGTGACTCAATGGCTCGGTCTTTAGCTACAGCAATCGTCAAGCCGGGTGGGCTAAAACTAGCCTGAGAAACCCAAGAGGCCAACATTGCACTTTTGGCATCATCGCGAGCAGCCGTAATGATGTATAAGCCACCCACTAAAGTTCCCATGGCCTTATCTAGATCAGGAGCCAAGGCTTTAGATTTTTGAATAGCTTGCTTGAGGGTCAGGGCTTGGGCTAAGCCCGTCCCGGATTCTTCACAAATTTGATAGAGGGCTGGGGTCGGCGTTGTCCGGACTTTGATCGGCCTAAAGGCTAGGGTTAGCCCCGCATCTACTAATTGCCCGGACGTTAGATCAAGGGAGCCATCACACAAGCCAAAGGCATCACACAAGCCCACTTGCTGTTTGGACGTTGCCGCTGCCAAAATTGCCCCAAAATTAACTTGGGCTTGACCTGCATCACTCAGGGGAACTGGGGTGAGCACAAAACCAGCACTGCGTTGGACAATTTCTTGAACTTCTAAGGTATCAGCTGTGCGTAAGTCGAGCATTTCAACATGGACACCGCCTTTAGTTAGACCCCGAGCAATGGCTTGGGCGAGGCGGTCACTGTAGCCATAATCAGACACATAAAAGACCACCACTAATGTTGCATAGTCGGCTTGCTTTTGACTCCAAGTTTCGTAGCGATGGGTGACTTCGCGGACATTGTAGCGAATCAAGGGGCCATGTCCCGTGGCAATCATATCCACGGTTAGTCCAGCGGTACGTTTGAGAGCAGTTAGGACTGAGCGGGCATTAGGAGCCATCAAGCATTCGTAATAGAACCGAAAATCTGGTGCAATCGCCTCAAAGTCTTCGTCAAAGGTGCGCTCATCACAATAGTGCATCCCAAAAGCATCACAGGTATAAAGAATATGGGTTGCGGGATCGTAGGTGAACATCGTATCAGGCCAGTGCAAATTTGGCGCAATGATAAATTCTAACTGATGTCCGTTGCCCAGATCCAAGGTTTCGCCACCTTTGACAATGCGCCGTTCATAGGGGGTATGGATCATATTATCCAAAAATTGAGCTGCTACGTTGGAACAGATGACGACAGCTTGAGGAGCGCGTTTCAAGATCTGGGGAATCAAAAAACTATGGTCAGGTTCGGTGTGGCTAACAATCACATAATCTAACGTACTTAAGTCAAGTTCTTCTTGCAATTGATTTAAATAAAGTTCAGTGAACTTTTCGTGGGAAGTGTCAATAAGCGCTGTTTTTTCACCACGAATAATAAATGAATTGTAGGTCGTACCATTTTGCAAGCCAAACTCAATATCAAAGCGGTCGCGATCCCAGTCGAGTGAACGTAGGGTCGTCGTGTCGGCGGCGATAGTTTGGACTTGTACTGTCTTGCGGCTGGGTTTGACTAGGGTACCTGTCATGACGACCTCCTAAAAATGCTTAAGTTATTACGTCTATTCTCAGTATAGCCCTGATTTATCAGGAGGATGCGCCTCAAACTTAGTGGGCACTGTGTGTGTAATTAGAATGGGCTTGGAGTCAGATAAGTTTTATAGGTTAGAGTTGAGTTTGGCTATATTTGTACTAGATCAGTTATCAATTAAAACACACCTAACTCTAACCTCATTAAATCTGCGGCACAAAAACAAAATCGTGGCGTTTGAGAAAAACAGATAAATCACTTAGCTAGGTCAGTGGCAGTACATCTAGGTCGTTAGGGAAGATTTATGACATTGAAGAGGGAGAAGGGTGCTTGGCACTGGAAAAGCAGGCCATGGTCAAGCAATGGCTAAAGACTTGGTTTGCTCGAGTACCTGAAGAGCGCAGTTTGGCAGAGGAATTAATTGCGCAAGGGCGTGAAGAGGCGAAAGAGGAAATGGCTCAATAAGGGTAGTGTTGGATGCTTCAGTCTTGAGCTTACTTACAGGAGGAACGGGATAGAGGTGATCCAGAAATCGCTCGCGGCAAGTGTTGAGACGTTTATAAGGCTCAAGAACATTACTTTTTGGTTAACTTTATTTGCCACATATCGTAACTGGTGTGCATGCTGCATATGAATCATAGGAAAATCAACAATAAAAAAACAGCCCTTGGCGAACCAAGGACTGTAGCAAAAGCTGCATTTGGGAATGAAGTACTGACACTATAGAGACTAAATTAAACCTGGAATCAGAAAGGAAATATTTTTTAACATCAGGGCATCTGGCGCGGCGGTGTTTCGTCAGGTGAGGCATTAATAATTGCCGTAGTCTCGGACGCATGAGGCTGATGGTCTAGGTCTGTCGTCTCGGCATTTGCTGGAGGCGTATAGATGTAAGGCGGTAGCTCATCATCATCGGCGCTGTTTGGCTCAATATCTAAACGGTTCATTTCCCGCTGAAACTCTTGCTGAAACTCCTGAGAGGCATTGCGAAGCCGTCGCGTTAGTGAACCAACCGTGCGGCCCAACTCCGGCAACCGCTTCGGGCCAAAAACCACTAGTGCGACCACAAAGATCATCACCAACTCAGCTGGGCCAACACCAAAAAGTCCATCCATCGTGATACCAGGGGCTAACTCTTAGTATGACACTTGTAAACTCACCCACTCCATCATCCCAATTATCTAAACCCAATCCGGTGCGATAAACTGGAGAAAATTGAGATAGCCTGTGTCCACTGTCAGTCTAGTTCGCGCACCCAGCTATGATGCAAATATCCTCAAAGCTGCCCTGATCGAAGTGCTAGAGCCGCTTGGTGGGATGCAAGCGATAGTTAAACCGGGACAACGGGTCTTGCTCAAGCCCAATCTCTTAACCGGATCACGTCCGACTAAAGAATGCACTACCCGCCCCGAATTAGTGCGCGAAGTAGCTCTGATGGTGCAAGCGTGCGGTGGTAAACCATTTTTGGGTGATAGTCCAGCCTTTGGTTCGGCACGGGGGGTAGCCAAAGCTAATGGTTTATTGCCTCTTTGTGAAGAATTGAAGATGCCCTTAGTTGAGTTTAAGAGTGGTCGCTATCAGTCTGTTGGTGAGACCTTTAATCATCTGCAACTGAGTAAAGAAGCGATGGAAGCTGATATCGTGATCAACTTACCCAAAGTCAAATCCCACTGTCAGCTAACGGTCACCCTCGCAGTCAAAAATTTATTTGGCTGTGTACCCGGCAAGCTCAAGGCTTGGTGGCATCTAGACTCGGGTAAAGATGCGCTGCGCTTTGGCAAAATGTTGGTAGAGACCGCTGCGACGATTAATCCCCAGCTCACGATTATTGATGGCATCGTTGGTCATGAGGGCATGGGACCGAGTAACGGCGAACCACGGTTTTTGGGCTTGTTAGGCGCATCGCGTGATGTCTTTGCCCTAGACCGAGTTTTTACCGCTATTCTCAATATTGATCCCGCGTTGGTGCCGATCCTGCGCGCCGCGACTGAACTTAAGATTGGCCCACAGACGCTCGCAGAAATTACGATCATCGGTTCTACCCTCGAAGAAGTTCGCTGTTTAGATTGGCAATTACCGCCAACAATGCTGGCTATTGATTTTGGGGTGCCTCGGGTTGCCCGTTCGTTTGTGCGCGATTTATTGGTACGTTGGGTAGATGAACCCTTGGGGCGGGTATGAAGATTGGCATTATTGTTTTTCCGGGTAGCAATCGCGAGCGGGATGCTCAGATGATTACCCAGGACATTTTGGGGTGCCCGACGCGCCTAATTTGGCATACTGAGACCGCTATCAGCGACTGTGAGGTACTGATTTTGCCGGGTGGCTTTAGTTATGGTGATTATTTGCGGTGTGGCGCGATTGCTCGTTTTGCTCCAGTGATGCGCGCGTTAGCTGACCATGTGGCTCAGGGTAAATTTGTTTTGGGTATTTGTAATGGGTTTCAGATTTTGACAGAGGCGCAACTGCTACCCGGAGCTTTATTGCGTAATCGGGGTCTGAAGTTTATTTGTCGTTATGTCCATTTGCGGGTTGAGCGCACCGATACTTTTTGGACAGGATTATATCAACCCCAAGAAATCCTGCGCATCCCGATTGCCCATGGTGAAGGCAATTATTATTGTGATAGCAAAACCTTGCAAGAACTAGAAAGCCATCGCCAGATTATATTCCGCTACTGTACGCCAGAGGGCGAGGTGACCGAATCGGCTAATCCTAATGGTTCGCTGGCTAATATTGCCGGGATTATCAACCGCCAAGGCAATGTTTTAGGCTTGATGCCCCACCCAGAAAATGCCAGTGATCCCGCTTTAGGATTGACTGATGGCCTACGCTTATTCAAAGGTTTTTTACCTTTATTGGTCTAATTTGTGAAAGCAGTTTTTTTTGACCGGGACGGTGTACTCAACCAAGAAGTGGGCTATATTCACCAAGTCACTAACCTCAATCTCATGCCCGGAGCGGCGCAGGCGGTGCGTCTACTTAATGATGCGGGTTGGTTTACGGCGCTTGTCTCCAATCAATCGGGGCCCGCGCGGGGTTTTTATGGTGTGGCCCATATCGAGCTGTTACATCAACGCTTGCAGTTACTCTTGCAACAGGAAGCGGGTGCCCATTTAGATAGTTTGTCCTACTGTCCCTATTTGAGTCTATCCACCGGAGGAACCGTAGTCGCGCAGACCCTGTGGTCAACTTGGCGTAAACCCAATACGGGCATGTTTACTGCGACCTGCTGGCGTTATGGTCTCAATCCCACAACGAGTTTTATGATTGGCGATAAAGCTACCGATGTGGATATGGCGCACAATAGTGGTCTGCAAGCGGTACTGGTCACGAGTGGCTATGGCGCGCAAGTGGCAGCGGGTAATTATCAGCATCGCGTTGAGCCGGAGCATATCTGTGCTGATGTTTTGGCGGCGGTGCAGTGGATTTTGCGCACCTAATTGGCTTTTCACTCCTCAGATAGAGCGGGGTTATCTTGCCTGCAAAGATCAGAATTTATACAATAGAACCATGATTCAACTCACCAACATCACGAAGACCTACCAGCTCGGTGAGGTCGAAGTCCCGGTACTCAAGGGCATTGATCTCGAGATCCAGCGCGGTGAATACGTGGCGATCATGGGCGTTTCTGGCTCAGGTAAGTCAACTTTGATGAATATTATTGGCTGCTTAGACCGTCCGTCTGGGGGGCGTTATTTTTTGGAAAACCGCGACTTAACTACCCTCAATGATGACGAACTAGCTTTTATTCGTAATCAGCGTATTGGCTTCGTTTTCCAACAATTTAATTTATTACCCCGCCTAAGTGCTTTAGATAATGTGATCTTGCCGATGGTCTACGCCAATGTCAACAAAGCCGACCGCCAAGAACGGGCAGCCCAGGTTTTGACCTTAGTAGGCTTATCGGATCGGATGACCAATCGACCTAACCAACTTTCTGGGGGACAGCAGCAGCGGGTTGCCATTGCTCGCGCTTTGGTCAATCAGCCAGCGCTGGTCTTAGCTGATGAACCGACAGGAGCCCTTGATACTAAGACTTCCCAAGAAGTGATGGATTTATTGACAGAGCTAAATGACCAGGGCATCACAATTATTATCGTCACCCATGAACCGGATGTCGCAGCCCAAGCCAAGCGCATGATCCGGGTACAAGATGGTTTGATTGTCGATAGTGTACTCTCACCTGCTGGCTAAATAGCTATCTTGCAATACTAGAGTGTTAAAAACTAGACCAAGTCTTCTTCCCAAGAGGGTGACGAAAAGAGTATGGTGAAATTACATTGTGTATGAGTTTGGTGGTTTATGAAACGTTTCTGGCTTGGTTTGTGTGTCCTGAGTTTGACCTATTCAGGAACTTTTGTTGCCATTGCCCAAAATCAAGCGGTCGTCCCAACCCAACCCGCCAAGCCAGCCCCCGCCGCCCCACTCAAAATGACCCCGGCGCCCCCGGCACCTAGCCCGCAACCGCGCCAACTAGAAAGTGAAAACAGTATCCTCAGTCCGGCGGGCGCTAATAAATTTTTGCGTGAAGCCCAAGATGCTGCTCAGAGTAGTAACTTCACGCTTGCTATCGAAAAAGCAACCCAAGCTGTGACTATGCTCAACCAACTCTCTACCTTTCACGAATCCTTGGCTAAGTCCCTCAATGGTATTGATAACCGTATTGCCGATGAAGAAAAACAACAAGCCCTCGTCGCTGCGATCAAGCGTGACGAAGCTACCTACCAACTAGCCGTCATTCACCGTGCTCAAGGTAAACCTGAACTTGCCGTACCTCTGCTAGTCAGAATTGTGGCATCTCAAGGGGTAGACCGCGCCTTAGGTAAACAAGCCTTCCAGCAGTTATACGAAATGGGCTTTACCAAGACCAACTATCCACGCAGCTAGTCCTCAAACCCAAAAGCCAACTTAAATTTTTCTAGTTCATCACGGTGAGCTTTGACATGGATATGCGTGGTCTGGGGCGCAATATCTAAGCGTAACTGCACCGCCTCGGGTCGCTGTGCCTTACGCCAATAAAAAATGCCTGCAATGGGCGCTAGGATCACAAATCCAAACCAAAGACTACTCCCTGTCAAAAAAGCAAATACCAAGCCCACACTCCCGAGTCCAGCCAAGGCTAACAATGAGAGAAATACAGCTAGGAATAAGCTGGGCTGGACTGTGCCGCGATAGGTCAAAACCGTACCAGACTCCACTAAGCGATAAGCCCGTTGCTGAAAATACGCAGTCAGACGGGGACGCAAGATCTCTGGGGCGACATCACTGATAAATGTTGCTTGCTGGGTACGGTCTTTAACCGAAGCCCGTAGGAAAAAAAATAGCCCCACCGCAATCAAAAGGGTCAACACCAAAGTTGAATAAAAGGCAATCTGTGTGACCACAATCCGTCTTTACCTGGAGGGTGTTACTCTCATCATAGCTAATGTCAAGAAATGTAACAAAAATAAACTTAACGCATACCGTTTTCCCTTGTTTCGCTCCCCAAACTTGGGGCGGAGGGTCTTTCTCAAGCCTAGAATACGCCTTTACGACGAAAAGAAGCTGCGTCGCTGGTCATAAGCAATCAAGTCCAGCTAACGTTGGGGCTGAGTTAGCTGGGCTTGACTATTTAAAAAAGTCAGGAGCTCTACTCTGGCTAGCTTGCGCCCAAGACCAAGTCGGATTGGACTTCTTTAACGCCATTGATCTCTTTGGTAAGAGCAATTGCCTTGTCGATCTCGGCGGCATCGCTGACTTTGCCTTTGAGGGTCACCACTCCGTCAATCGCTTTGATAGTTAGGGCACGGCGCGGAAGATTGGCTTCGAGTTTACTGCGCACTTTGCTCTCAATATCGCCATCGCTTACAGTATCGGTCGCCCGTTGT
Source organism: Gloeobacterales cyanobacterium (assembly GCA_038226175.1). Lineage (GTDB taxonomy): Bacteria > Cyanobacteriota > Cyanobacteriia > Gloeobacterales > Anthocerotibacteraceae > JBBRQP01. The sequence goes on along the minus strand of JBBRQP010000039.1, from coordinate 6,680 downwards.
TCGCGCGCCCGGATATCGGAGTTGAGTTGTTTACGGCGTAGGTCACTGCTGGCATCAGCTTGATTTTTGTCCGCAGATTGATCACCGAGAGCCGTCTTATCGCCACCGCTCGTCGGAGCCATAGCTGAAGATTGATCTTTGGCTGTACCGTTCATCGCAGGTGTCGTCGTCGAACCGCAAGCCCCAAGCAACAGTAGCAAGGGTAAACTAAGCCAGGGTAAAGAATTATTCTTGTTCATCAGAGTGCTTCCGTTTAGTGAGGTGGATGATTAGGTATTAGGGAAAGAACGCAAAACCGTCGCTGGGTAATAGCTGTAATGTTGCATGCCACGGTCTTGAAGAATTTTGCCAGCTTGCTGCACTTCTTCATCACGACCATCTACAAAAACTAAATAACCGCCGTTATCAATCACGTTGCCATAGTCACTAGATCTTTCTTCGGGGATACCCATACCCACCAGAGCACCAGTCAACCCACCCGCAGCTGCGCCGATGGCTCCGCCAGAGACTGCTGAGGCGATAGCGGTACCAATCGCGCCTGCCGTCATAACCGGGCCAATACCAGGAATAGCTAAAGCACCAATGCCCACCAGCAATCCAGTCAAGCCACCCGCCAAGCCACCGGTCACAGCACCTGTTGATGCGCCTTCACCGGACTGGTTACCAACTTTGTCACTTACTTCAACTCCGGCAATGGTTTCGGGTTGGTGAACTTCGTCTTTGGCTAACAGCGACACTTTATTCATATCAAAGCCTGTTTCACGCAGATGAAATAAGGCCCGCTCTAACTCGACTTGACTGATAAAAGTACCAGCAACGCGATGGTTGTCAGACATGTAAATTACCTCAGCACAACTATTTCATTCACAACTCTAGTGAATTCATCTAGTGTAAAAATCTCTCTCAGGAAGTAAATTTTAATATACTTTTTTTTTAAAACATCCCCGAATCCTAGATTTAGCTAGACGGCTAGGAAGCTCCATGCTGTATTCGCAATATCAATGGCAGGAGTCGTAAACCAACAAGTCACTGGTTGATAGCTGAATAACAATATATAAATTTGCTGATGTTATTTACGCAAAGGCCACCAAGAGAGCTTATGCCGAGTCGAGCCGTAGATTTCTTTGAGGGCTTCAGGATTGATCACGCGAATGATATCTTCATCAGCCGGTACTTCGGTGATAATTTTTTGCATCCGTAAGCCTTCTAAGACCTGTTCGACCGTACGTTGATTGAGTTGACAAGCACGACTAATCAAATCACTAGGTAAATCCAAATCATAATATTCCTGTCCACTTTTTTCGATATAAGGCTGAAATCCTAGAAATCTTTCTTGATAAATAATCGCCCGCAATAATCCGGCTACAGCCTGAGGCGGATAAGGACCAATATTAAGTAAGTGATAGTTAAATTGACACCGTAGACGAAAGACATCATCATAACGTTTTTGGAATTCGGGAACATTTTGGTAGAAGGCAATCAAATTGACCAGGGGAATGCGCAACACCGTTGTACTTTTGTAAGGTTCAAACAGAGTCGGAAAGGCTGTCCAAGCCGGAGCATACGAAAAAGGTAAATCCTGTTCACCAAAAGATCCCCCTTGATAGGTCAGCGAAATCACACGATCAAGAGGCGCACTACGGGCAATTACTGGCCCGCCTGTCAGGACTAGATAGAGTGTATCGATGGTCTCATCAGGCTGGTGAGACATGAAAATAGGACGGTTGGGATAAAGTTTTTGAACCGTTAAATCATGTTCGGGTAAGTATTGTGCCACCAGTGATTCGGACAGGTCACGAAAGAGATAGGTTTGTTGGCACAAGAAGTGAGTCAAATTTGCCGTAGTACTTTCCACTTGTGTGTTCCTAGCTACCACCTATAGCGTATCGTAGTGAAGCATATTCGCCTCATCAAGTTTTAGGGATTTTGCTATGACGACTTTGACCTTGACCCAACCTGACGATTGGCATGTGCATCTACGCGATGGTGCAGTTTTAGCTCAGGTAGTTGCCGATACTGCCCGCTGTTTCCGCAGAGCTATGATTATGCCCAACCTCAGGCCTGCGGTGACAACCACGGCTCAGGCCATAGCCTATCGAGAGCGTATTATTGCAGCAATCCCAGCGGGGCTAGATTTTGAGCCGCTGCTGACACTGTATTTGACTGACCAGACTGCGGTAGATGAGATCAAACAAGCCCATGCTAGTGGGCTAATCCATGGCATTAAGCTCTATCCTGCTGGTGCTACGACCAATTCGGCGGCAGGGGTTACCGATATTTACAAAACCTATGCGACCTTGGCGGTGATGGAGGAATTGGGGGTACCACTGTTAGTTCACGGCGAGGTTGTGCGTAGTGAAGTAGATGTTTTTGATCGGGAGAAAGTATTTATTGATGAAATTTTGCTGCCCTTGTGTACCGCCTTCCCGCGCTTACGCCTAGTGCTCGAACATATCACTACGGCTGATGCGGTTCAATTTGTTGAATCGGCCTCGGCCTATGTGGGAGCAACGATTACGGCGCATCATCTTTTGCTAAACCGCAATCAGATGTTTAGCGGTGGGATACGTCCTCACTATTACTGTCTACCGATATTAAAACGTGAGCGGCACCGTTTAGCCTTAGTTGCCGCTGCCATAAGTGCTAATCCCAAGTTCTTTTTGGGTACCGACAGCGCGCCCCACGGACGACAAACCAAAGAAGCAAGTTGTGGGTGTGCGGGCATTTATACCGCGCCACTTGCCCTAGAACTCTATGCTGAGGTTTTTGAACAAGCTGATGCCCTAGATAAATTAGAGGGGTTCGCTAGTTTTTATGGGGCAGATTTTTATGGGCTGGAGCGCAATAAAACTACCATTACGTTACATAAAAAAAACTGGACTATGCCTGATCAGTTGCCTTTTGGCAAAGATATCGTCATTCCGATGCGGGCGGGTGAACAGGTTGTTTGGCAGTGCCTGCCAGACTAGGTGCAGCTTACAAAATATGGGATCAAAGATTTTTGTGCCAAGATAAAGATTATGCTCGAACTGCTTTCCCACCAAGAACTCGTAGCACAAGTGCAGCGGCGCTGTACCTTTGCGATTATCTCGCATCCCGATGCGGGCAAAACCACTCTCACCGAAAAACTGCTTCTCTACGGAGGCGCGATTGAATTAGCTGGTTCGGTACGTGCTAAACGCAATCATCGGGCAGCAACTTCGGATTGGATGGCTCTCGAACAACAACGGGGAATTTCGATTACCTCGACGGTACTCCAATTTCCCTATGCCGAACATCAAATTAATCTTTTGGATACGCCCGGTCACCAAGATTTCTCTGAGGATACCTATCGCACTTTGACTGCAGTAGATAATGCTGTGATGTTGATTGATGCAGCTAAAGGTATCGAACCGCAAACCCGTAAACTATTTGAAGTATGTAAGCGGCGGGGTATTCCAATTTTTACCTTTATCAATAAGTTGGATCGTCCGGGACAAGAACCTTTACAGTTGCTAGACGAGTTAGAAAATATTTTGGGTCTTGGTGTTTTTCCTGTCAATTGGCCTATTGGCATGGGGCCAACCTTTAAGGGTGTTTATGACCGTTTACACCAACAAATTCACCTCTTTGACGGTAGTGAACATGGGCGCAAACGGGCTCCAGTTAAAGTTAGCAGTATCGAAGATTCCCAGATTCGTAATCTCACCGATGAGCAGACCTATCGTCAGTTTCGTGAAGAATTAGAAATTTTAGATGTCGCAGGCGATAGTTTTGATCTCAATCAAGTACAAGCAGGTAAAATCACGCCCGTGTTCTTTGGTTCGGCGATGTCCAATTTTGGGGTACAACTCTTTTTAGATACCTTTGTGGAGATGGCGTTGCGTCCGACAGCGCGCACCGTAGAAGGTGAACCGATTGACCCGACCGGTGATGCTTTCTCAGGATTTGTGTTCAAAATCCAAGCCAATATGGATCCTAAACATCGCGATTGCATCGCTTTTTTGCGGGTCTGTTCGGGTCGCTTTGAAAAAGATATGACGGTCAACCATGTCCGCACTGGGCGCAAGATCCGCCTTACCCGTCCTCAAAAGCTTTTTGGGCAGGAGCGCGAGGTTATCGAAGAAGCCTATGCCGGGGATATTATCGGGCTTACTAATCCTGGTGTGTTCGCAATTGGGGATACGGTGTGTGTAGGTAAACCGATTCGTTTTGAGGGGATTCCACAGTTTCCGCCGGAGTTATTTGCTTTGCTGCGCAATCCGAATCCATCCAAGTACAAAAATTTTACTAAAGGGATTGAGCAGTTGAGTCAAGAGGGTGCCGTGCAGGTCATGCATGATTTGGATGAAAGCCGCCGCGACCCGATCTTGGCTGCTGTCGGACAATTACAATTTGAGGTAATTCAAGCACGTATGGAAGCGGAATATGGCGTGGAAACTTATCTGGAATCACTGCCCTATAAAGTTGCGCGTTGGATCATTGGAGAGCCAGATCTAATTGCGTCGATGAGTCGCTATCCCGATACGATGACGGTCAAAGATTTTTTTGGGCGAACTGTGGTGCTATTCAAAAATGAATGGGCTATTGACCAAATGCAAAGTCGTAATCCGAAGTTACAGTTTTTGGCGATTGCACCTTTATAGGTTTCAGGTTAACTATAGCTACTTAAGAATCAATACTTTAAGGAACTAATTTTTAGTTCACTAAGCTGACATGCTATGCTTGGCATGAAAAAATCTTATTAACAAAGTTTTTTTATCCTAATATTAAAACTTTTGTTATTTCATCAAAAAGATTTTTGCTTTGCCGAATGCTCCCCCATTATTTAGAGGTAATCATGCTTACTGATTCGTTAACCCGACAAACGTTTGCCTCAAAAATTCAATCATTGATTAGCATTTTGGCGATAGGTTCTGTGAGCTGCCTACTAGCTACAGCTCCTACACAGGCTCAGGCTCTCACTACCCTTGTTAATTTTGACTCCTATCAAGGGAATTCTCCAAAGGCAGGGTTGGTACAAGGTAGTGATGGCAACTTCTATGGTACTACTGCTGAGGGGGGGAGTTCTGGAGGTGGGACAGTGTTTAAAATGACCCCTAGTGGTGCTCTCACTACCCTCGTTAACTTTGGCTACTCGTACTCCAACAATTTCTTCTCCAATAATGGGGCTTCTCCAACTGCTGGGTTGGTACAAGGCAGTGACGGTAACTTCTATGGGACTACTACCTTTGGAGGAGGAATTGCCGGCTCTGGGACAGTGTTTAAAATGACTCCCACTGGTCTTCTCACTACCCTCGTTACTTTTGATATGGCTAATGGGGCTTATCCATATGCTGGGCTGATTCAAGGCAGCGACGGTGACTTCTATGGTACTACTTCCTATGGGGGAGAAAAATGTACTGGCTATAGTGATCTTGGCTGTGGCACAGTATTTAAGATGACCCCCAGTGGTGCTCTTACCACTTTATTCAGTTTCCTTGTTGATTCAGCTACCAACACCTTTCCTAATGGATACTTTCCTACAGCTAAATTAGTGCAGGGCAGTGACAGCAACTTCTATAGCACTACTGTTGGAGGGGGGAGTTCTGAAGGTGGTGGGGCAGTATTCAAAATGACTCCCACTGGTGTTCTCACTACCCTTGTTAACTTTGACTATGACACCAATGGAAATTTTCTAAATGGAGCTAATCCATATGCTGGGTTGATACAAGGCAGTGACGGTAACTTCTATGGGACTACTACCTATGGGGGGAGTTTTAGTTCTAGTTGCCCCGTTGGCTGTGGCACGGTGTTTAAAATGACCCCCACTGGTGTTCTCACTACTCTCGTTAAATTTAATCTCACTAATGGGGCTCTTCCGTATGCTGAGTTGGTACAAGGCAATGATGGTAATTTCTACGGGACTACCGAGTATGGGGGAAGTTTTCCTACTATTTGCTCTTCTGGCTGTGGCACAGTATTCAAGATGACCCCCACTAGTGTTCTCACTACCCTCGTTAACTTTACTGATGCTAGTGGAGCTAATCCATATGCTGGGTTGGTACAAGGTAGTGACGGTAAACTCTATGGGACTACTATTTCTTTGTTTGGAACAGTATTTAACCTAGCCTTGCCAGTAGCTCCAACCCTTACCAGCTTTAGACCACTTTCTGGCAGCAGGGGGTCTCGCGTTGAGATCATCGGTACTGACTTAGCTGGAGCAAGTGTCAAGTTTAACAACACCTCTGCAACCCTTTCTAAAGTTGAACCGCCGACTCAAGTTAATGCTTCTGTGCCATGTGACGCCACTAGTGGCCTGATATCCGTGACCACTGATCTAGGTACTGCAACTTCTGCCGAACCTTTTATCATCACCGCTGCTCCTTTACCCAGCATTGCCAGCTTTACGCCAGCGAGTGGGGCAGTAGGTAAACCCATCACCATCACTGGAACTAATTTTGGCTGCGCAACCCAGGTAAGGTTCAACAACACGGCTACCACCGCTTTTAAAGTCACAGTAGTTTCTGGTAAAGAGCTCAAGGTCGAAGTTCCGAGTGGGGCGACGACAGGCAAGATTAGTGTTATACACTTTCCGCTTATAGAATAAGGTATGGTAAAGAACCTTAGTCTTGTGAACCACCTGAGTGTGGAAGAATTAGAAAAGCGCTACCGCCAAGCAACGGACGGGGTGGAACGCACCCACCTGCAAATTATTTGGT
>JBBRQP010000038.1:0-26465 GCA_038226175.1 Gloeobacterales cyanobacterium | reverse complement strand
CTACGCTCCCAAGGCAAGCGTGACAAAGAAAGTCTTGAAGAAGCGATAGGACAAGGGCTAAAGCGTATTACAGAAACTGATGCGAAAGGTTGGTTCACTCACTCTGGTTATCTTGGTACATCCGTATGAAAACCGCTGTAGAAGAACGCCGTGACGTAATTGAGTACGAAATCACCGATGATATTGACCTGAATGGCTGGGATATCCGCAAGGCACTGCGCCTCTTTGGGAAGTCGAATCCCGCATTTATTGAGTGGTTGCACTCCCCAATTACTTATATCGAAACTGGTGATTTTGCCGCAGATGCCCGTACCCTGCTCCCCTATGTGTACACAAATGAGAGTGGCATTTACCACTACCGCAGCATGGCTAAGACCAATTACCGGGGCTATCTACGCACGGATACCGTCCCACTTAAGAAATACTTTTATGTTTTACGTCCGCTTTTAGCCGTGCGTTGGCTCATGTGCTACGGCTCCCCGGCACCGATTGAGTTTGATAAACTTCCACACCTGATTGATGACCGCCCAGCCTTACTCACCGATATCAACTATCTACTCGCCAGAAAGCGTGAAACACCCGAATTGGGACGAGGTAAATCAGTGGCGAGCATCAACGCATTTATTGAAGAAGAGCTAAACCGTCTGGAGCTGGTCAATCTTTCGTGTACCGATAAGCCCGAGCCACTCTCGCAGCTCAATGCACTATTTCATAAAATTCTTGCCGAGAAAATACCTGCAAATAATGCGCCATAGCCTGCGCCAAAAAAAATCAGTCTCATGCCGTCGGACAAGCTAGAACGGTACAATAAAGAGAACTTTTTAGTGCAGACCTCCTGACCGTGGAATCCAAATATAATTTTCGGGCAATTGAAGCAAAATGGCAGCAGCAATGGGCTGATCAGCAGGTTGATCGGACACCCGAAATTGATGCGCGACCCAAATTTTATGCCCTCTCCATGTTTCCCTATCCCTCCGGCAACCTCCACATGGGGCATGTCCGCAACTACACCCTGACCGATGTCCTAGCGCGGGTACGGCGCAGACAAGGTTATCGTGTCTTGCATCCGATGGGTTGGGATGCCTTCGGACTCCCTGCTGAAAATGCCGCCATTGATCGCGGTGTACCGCCAGCCCAATGGACGCACCAAAATATTGCCCAGATGCGTTTGGAACTCAAAGTTTTGGGGTTGTCCTATGATTGGGAGCGCGAAGTTGCCACCTGTGCGCCGGATTATTATCGTTGGACTCAGTGGCTATTTTTGCAATTTCTGGATGCGGGACTCGCCTACCGTAAGGCTTCAAAAGTCAATTGGGACCCGATTGACCAAACAGTTTTGGCTAACGAACAAGTTGATAGTGAAGGCCGTTCTTGGCGATCCGGGGCAAAGGTAGAAAAGAAACTGCTCACCCAATGGTTTTTGCGGATCACCGATTATGCCGAAGAATTATTGCAATCGCTCGATAGCTTGCCCAACTGGCCAGACCGGGTCAAAGCCATGCAGCGCAACTGGATTGGTAAATCAATTGGGGCTTACTTAGAGTTCCCGGTTGTGGGGTCTACAGAAAAAATTGCGGTCTTTACCACACGCCCCGATACGGTCTTTGGCGTAAGTTATGTGGTGCTAGCCCCCGAACACCCGCTAGTCAAAACCCTCACTACCCCCGAACAGTTAGCCGCCGTCGAGGATTTTCAACAGTCCGTCGCCGCTCAGACCGAAGAAATGCGCACAGCCGAGGACCAGCCAAAACGGGGCTTAGCGACAGGAGCGCAGGTCATCAATCCTTTTACGGGTGAACTGGTGCCCATTTGGGTTGCCGATTACGTTTTATATGAGTATGGCACGGGCGCGGTGATGGGGGTGCCGGCTCATGATGAGCGGGATCACAAATTTGCCCGTCAGTATGAGTTGCCGATCCGCGAAGTGATCACAGGTAGTCCTGATATCCAGGAAAGTGCTTGGACAAATACGGGCATCCTGATCAATTCTGGAGCTTTTGATGGCCTGTTCTCGCCTGAGGCCAAAACTGCGATCATTGCCCAAGCAACCGAACAAGGCTATGGCAAAGGTCAGATTCAGTACAAACTCCGTGACTGGCTCATCTCACGGCAACGTTATTGGGGGTGTCCGATCCCGGTCATTCATTGCCCGAGTTGCGGCATTGTTCCGGTTCCTGCCTCGGCTTTGCCTGTGGTCTTACCCGAAGATGTGAAATTGACCGGACGCGGTGGCTCGCCCTTGGCGACTTTAGCGAGTTGGGTTGATGTGCCTTGTCCTAGGTGCGGGGAGGCTGCAAAGCGGGAAACTGACACCATGGATACCTTTATTGACTCCTCTTGGTATTACTTGCGCTATCCTGATGCTCGCAATGACCAAGCTATTTTTGATCCGGCTCTGACCAATGATTGGGCACCCGTTGATCAGTATATTGGCGGTGTCGAACATGCCATTTTGCACTTGCTCTACTCGCGGTTTTTCACCAAAGTCCTACGGGATCGGGGCTTGCTAAAATTTGATGAACCCTTCCAACGTCTTTTGACCCAGGGCATGGTGCAAGGCTTGACCTACCGTAATCCGATAACCAACCAATGTATTCCTTCGACACTGGTTAATCCTGACGATCCCCGCGATCCTAAGACTGGTGAAGTCCTAAAAGTTGGCTATGAGACCATGTCCAAATCTAAATATAACGGTGTGGCTCCCGCTCAGGTTATCGAGAACTATGGGGCTGATACCGCCCGTATGTTTGTGTTATTCAAAGCCCCGCCCGAAAAAGAACTGGAATGGGCGACAACCGATGTGGAAGGCCAGTTTCGGTTTTTGAATCGTATCTGGCGGTTAGTATACGAACGCTCACAGCTACAAGCCAGCGGCAATGTCCCTGAAAAAGACGTAAAAACCCTCAGTCGCGCCATCAATATTGCCATCAAAGAAATCACAGAAGACCTTGATGCCGCTGAGTTTCAGTGCAACACCGCCATTGCTGAATTGATGAAACTGACCAATGCTCTGACGGATTTTAGTGACCCGAGCCATGGGGTTTTCCAGTCCGGGTTGCGAATTTTGGTGCAACTACTCGCGCCCTTTGCGCCCCATTTGGCAGAAGAACTCTGGTCAAATTTGCAGCCAGAAACAGGATCAATTCACACCCAGCAGTGGCCTACTTTTGATGCGGCGGCTCTTGTAGTCGATACCTTTACCCTAGTGATCCAAGTTAACGGCAAAGTCCGCGCTAATTTGCAAACCGCTCTTGATACGCCTCAAGCTGAATTGGAACGTCTCGCGCTGGGGCTAGAGGCTGTCCAACGCCATATCGAGGGCAAAACGCTGCGCAAGACGATTATGGTTCCACAAAAATTAGTTAATTTTGTTGTCAATTAACGTTGAGAGAGTTTAGCTTGCGGTACAAGTCCATTCTCTTGACGAATTGCAGCGGGGATAATGCGATCCAAACTTGGACTGCTTGTGATCAGTTCACGGGTGGTGGTTTCCGTCCAACGTAACATCCAGCCCGGTTGCCAACCCAAAAAGACAACCAAGGCCGCAACCAAGACCGCCGGGAGCTTTTCACTGAGCAGGACACGGGGCAGATTAGAAAGTTTTGCCGTCAATCGTCCAAAAAAGGCGCGGTTAACCAATAGCAAAAAATAGACTGCTGTTAAGCCAGTACCCACCATACAGAGCAAAGTTTGGATTGGGAAAATAGAAAAACAGCTATGAAAAATCAAAAACTCTGCCACAAAACCGACCATGCCCGGAATGCCGGCACTCGCCATCACGCCTAAGACCATCAAACTACCAATAATCGGTAACCCCCGCTCTGGAGCGAGTAATCCGGTCAAAACATCTAAATCCCGGGTACCGGTCTTTTTGTAAACAACGCCAACCAACAAAAATAGCAGCGCGGAAATCAGGCCATGGGCGATCATCTGGGCTATTGCCGCAACTAAGCTCAGGGGGGTTGCTGCTGCCATAGCCAATAACAAAAATCCCATATGTCCGACCGAGCTGTAGGCTACCATTTTTTTCATATCCTTTTGGGCAATCGCCATGAATGACCCATAAAGGACACTCACTACCGCCCATCCAGCTAAGAATGGGGCAAGATTAGCCCAAGCCTGAGGAAATAAGCCTAACCCAAAGCGAAGAATGCCATAGGTGCCTAATTTCAATAAAATCCCAGCTAGCAATACAGAAACTGGTGTTGAAGCCTCAACGTGGGCATCAGGTAGCCAAGTATGAAAGGGGACTAAGGGAGTTTTGATGCCTAAAGCAACCAACAGTAATACCAACAAAACGGTTTGAGTTGCTACAGGCAGCGGGGTTTGATGACGCAGGGTTGCATAGCTAAAATCGACCATGCCCGTTAAAAACGCTAGTCCCAAAAAAGCCGCCAACATCAACACACCGGACAAAGCCGTGTAAATCAAAAATTTTGTCGCAGCATATTCACGTCGTGGCCCACCCCAGATCGCAATTAGTAAATACAGAGGAATGAGTTCTACTTCAAAAAACAAGAAAAACAATAAAACATTTTGGGCAAGAAAGGCGCCAGCGGTACCTGCACTCAATAGCAACAACAGGACATAGTACAGAGTAGGGCGTTTGATCTGTGTATCGCTACTAAAAATGGCAATCCAAACTAAAAATTGATTTAACACAACTAGGGGTAAGGATAAACCATCAACCCCCAACTGATAATTAAGACCAATAGCTTTAATCCAAGGGATAAATTCTTCTTTTTGCATACCCGTGATTTCGGAGTTAAACCCAGCCATCAATATTAATGAGATCAAAAAAGTAATACTGGCAATAGCTAGAGCCACCCAGCGGCTTTGCTGAGTACTAACTTTAGTGACTTGACTCGCCAAGACTAAGCCCAAAGCACCAAGTACAGGAATCCAGACTACAGCACTCAGCATGTTGCCTTCCTCTTAGTGCAAAGTGATGATAAGTTCGACAACCCCAACCACGATCACCCCGACCACGATCGTAAGTACGTAGGTCTGGGATTGACCAGAATTGGCATAACGCAAAAACTGACCGCTGACCAGAGAACCCAAGCCCACCAGATTGACGGCACCATCTACGATATGACGGTCGAGCCAAGCCGTGATCTTGGCGCCCCAACTAATCCAAGTCACAATTGTTGCCCGATAAAAACGTTCTACATAGAGGTCATGGGCCAAAAAGTCTTGGATTTGTTCACGCAGCTGGGTTTTGGGTAAGACCAAGGGGACGCGGGTGCCTTGATAGCCAAACCAACCTCCCAATACACCAGAGACCACCAATAACAGTACTGGTAAACTCAAGGTCAAGCTAGTAAAGTGCCCCTGCAAGATAAACAAAGGCACCAGCAGGGTTAGAATTGTGAGCGCGACCAAGGGTACAGCCATCGTCCAAGGTACTTCCGGGGCGCGACGGGTTTTGGGCTGAGCTGGCCCCATAAATACCAAACCGAAAACCCGCCCTAGATTGAAGGCAGTTAAACCATTAACGGATAGCAAAATAATCAATAAAAATGGTGCTGTAGCCAAGATCTGACCAAAGGCACCCAAGGCCCAGAAACTGCCCAAGGGTAGACCAGCAACCAAGCCTGAGGCAGCAACGAGATAAGCTGTGGTAGTAGCAGGCATCCGTGATCCCAAACCACCAAGTTCACGTAAATCCTGCGTACTCGTCGTAAAGATGACCGACCCAATACTCATAAATAGCAGAGCCTTAGCGAGTGTATGCGCAAATAGGAGCAGTAAAGCTACTTCTGACTGCTGGAGACCTACGGCAATAAATACTAGACCCAAATAAGCACTGGTGGAATGACAAAACGCACGTTTGAGATCTACCTGTGCGAGCGCCACCCAAGAAGCACCAATTGCCGTCAACGCTCCGATAAAGACCAGTGTCCCCATGACCACTGGCGAGAGAGCTAAGATCGGTTGCACCCGAATCAACACATAGGCACCGCAGGCAACCACCACTGAGTTACGCATGATCGAGGCCGGATTGGGGCCTTCCATGGCTTCGTCCAGCCAGAGATTAAGCGGGAATTGGGCACATTTACCAATGGGGCCTGCGATCAGAGCAAAGCCTAACAAAGTGATAGCAGTGGGTGATAGCAACTTACCGTCTGTGTGCGCCCAAGCCGTCAGATCCGTAAAATTTAAACTCGGAGCTAAGGTCGAAAGCGCGACCACGCCCATCAGCAGCAGCATATCACCTAAGCGTTTCGTCCAAAAAGCATCGCGAGCCGCCGTAACTACCAAGGGCTGAGCATACCAAAAGCCCACCAGTAAATAGGTCGAAAGGGTCAGCAGTTCCAATAACCCGTAGCTTGCCAATAGAGAATCGCTCAAAGCCAAACCACACATTGCTCCCTCAAAAAAGCCCATCAGCGCAAAAAACCGTGCTAAGCCCCAGTCTTTTTCCATATAGCCGAGGGCAAATAACTGAGCTAGAAAGCTCAAGAGTGTAATTAAAAATACACCACCTAGGCTTTCGATTGAGGCTCTGAGGATAATATCTTGGTGCCAATTACCGACCTCAAACCAGACAAATTCTATATTGTAGGCCGGATGTGTCCAGCTGGTCTGCCACAGAATCAAGGCATGAATCAAGGCTAGAGCCGTCATCAAAAAGTTGAAATAAGCCGCCGGACGTGGCCCCGTGTTTTTGACAGAGCCAATGGCCCAGGGCAACGTAAAAAGCACCCCCACCAAGCCATAGCAGGGAATCCACCATAGAGTTTCGGTAGCAAACAGGGTCATCGAGGGCTCTCTGACGCTTTAACAAAGTTTTAACATTCCCTACGATAGCGCAAAATCTGCGACGTACGCTGACTCTTTAGCTATCTCCAAACAAAACTTTTGGATGGGTCATGCCTGCTTAACTTTCTACAATATCTTAAAGCTTTTTCAGGAGACACGCCGTAAAGACTGATAGCGGCGACCATACCAATGCATCAACACCCGGGCTAAGCGGCGCGAGTGATGACGAATACTGATGCTGCCAGCTTCAATGACATCAGCACCTAGGATATTGAGACCCATGCGGGCTAGGGCTTCTTGATCGACTGGGATCAAGGGTTTATTTTTGACCTCTGCAGTTGCCTTTTGCACCAAGACCGTCTGGATAAAACGTCCTCCGGCGGCCTCTTCGATAGCTTTAATATGGTCACTAACGGTGAAACCTTCAGTTTCGCCTTTTTGGACAACTAAGTTAGACACATAGACTACGGGCGTTGTTGTGTTTCGTAAAGCCTGGGCAATTTCTGGAACCAGCAAATTTGGGATAATACTTGTAAATAAAGAACCGGGAGCCAAAATAATTAAATCGGCTTCAGCTAGCGCCTCCAGAGCCCGAGGTAAGGCCCGTGGCGCTTCGGGAATGCAGCCTACACGGCGAATTTTGCCTCCAGATTCAGGAATTTGAGACTCGCCTTCAATGCGTCGGCCATCTTCCATCTCTGCCCAAAGGGTCACATCTTCGAGAGTAGAGGGCAACACCCGTCCGCGTACAGCGAGCACCTGAGAACTTGCTGCTAAGCCTTTTTCCCAACCGCCTGTGATCTCCGCCATCACGGTCAAAAAGAGATTACCAAAACTATGTCCGGCGAGTCCTTGGTCAGCTTGACTATCAGGATTTTTGGGGAAGCGATACTGAAATAACTCGGTTAATAACTTTTCTTCGTCCGCGAGAGCCGCTAGACAATTACGTAAGTCCCCCGGTGGTAATGCCCCAAATTCCTTGCGTAATCGCCCTGATGAGCCCCCATCATCGGCTACGGTCACAATGGCGGTGATATTGCTGCTGTAGGTGCGTAGACCCCGCAGTAATGTCGATAACCCCGTGCCACCGCCAATGGCAACAATGCGTGCGCCCCGACTCAAGCGCCGATGGGTCAAGACGCGGTTGGCTAAATCGGTCTCTGCACCTTCAGGTACTAAGACTTCGGTAATCGAAGTCACCATACTACGTAAACTCCAAAAGATTATCCCAAGTCCCACAAATAAAACCAAGGGACCACTAAATTCATTAGGCACAGCATGGGCTAGCGTACGAACCGCTCCACTTAATAATTGTCCTGTCCGAAAAATCGGGCGCAAATCCACCCAAATCGCCAGACCAATACTGACTAAGGCAACACCTACCATAACTAGGGTCAACCAGCGTTTAACCCGCATTCCAGGTAACATCCAGATGCCAAGATTGCGGGTATGTTCTTTAAACGTGGTCATGGGGCGCACTCCTGTGTGCTTGTTCACGGTGATAAATGCACAATTTGCGCGAATCATCTGTAGGAACGAGGGCTTGAGCCAAACGTTCCACAAACGCTACAGAGCGATGTTGTCCTCCCGTACAGCCAATGGCAATCGTTACTTGACCCCGGCGTTCTTCGCGATACTGCTCCAAGAAAAACGCCACTGTCTGCTCGATCTGGGCATAGGTTTTGAGGGCAGCAGCATAATTAAACACATAGGATGCAACTTCCACTTGCATCCCCGTCAGTGGACGCAAGTGGTCTTCATAATAGGGATTAGGCAAAAAGCGGATATCAAATACGAGATTGGCCTCACGCGGCACGCCATATTTGTAACCAAAGCTCATCACAGTCACACTCACAGGCGGTGCTTGTCCCCCAACTACCAGCTCGACATGGGTTCGCAAATCTTTCATTTGCCACTCAGAAGTATCTAAAACCAACTGTGCTTGTTGGCGCACCGGGGCTAAATGTTGGCGGTCAGCTTCAATAGCCGCTTCGAGGCTGGTGGATTGGACGATCAAAGGATGCGGGCGACGCGTCAGTGCGTAACGGCTGAGCAAAGTCGGGGTAGCTGCTTCTACAAAAACCAATAAAGGCTGTCGTTGTGCGTCTTTGAGTGCGTATAGGGCAATAGGCAACTCAGCCAAATTAGCCGTTGTATCTAAATTTAATTCGATCGCCAATCGGTCTGCTACCGTATTGAGTGCCAAAAAAGCTGGGATTAAGGCAGGCGGAAAGTTGGCTAGACAATGATAGCCGAAGTCTTCGAGTATTTTTAGTATTGTGCTGCGACCACTTCCTGCTAACCCGGTAATCACCAAATTTTGGGTTTGCATCATCTCATCTCACACCTAGTGCTTATTGTAATGGTTTAAGTTACGGCCTGGGGAAAAGGCAGATTAGCGCTTGCCCTATATCAAATTTTACATGGTCTCGGTGTAACCATGTGTCAGCATGGTAAAGATACCCCTTTCATGCGGTAGGAAGCTCGGTTGATACCTTGGTCTCGTGTAGTTAGCGCAGTGATTGCCATTGGTCTGGCACTCGCAGGTATTGCACTGGGAGGCTCCGGCTTGCTAGTTGCTTTGGGAGTCGTAATCTATCTAGGTTTACGTGAGTACTTTGACATGGTCGAGGCAGAAGGCTATTTGCCTTCACGTAAACTCAGTACAACCGTGGCACTCGGGCTCCTAGTTGTCCAACAGTTTTTTCCACGTTATGTCGAAGAAGCTCTTCTTTCTACCGGAGCTTTGATTTTTATTTACTTGCTAATACGCCCAGCCCCAGCACGGACAGCGGATATTGCGACTTCTTTGTTGGGCTTATTTTACGCGGGAGCTTTGCCGAGTTATTGGCTACGTTTGCGGGCTTTGGAGCACGGAGCTGAGTTTATGTTGCTCACATTTTTGTGTATTTGGGCAGCGGATATTGGCGCTTATATCGTAGGAAAAAGTTTTGGTAAACTGAGTCTCTATCCGCGCGTGAGTCCCCAAAAAACCGTGGAAGGTGCTGTCTTTGGTATTGTCAGCAGCATGGTGGTAGGCTACGGCGGGGCTGTATATATGGCTTGGAGTTTGACCTGGGTTGGGTTGATTTTTGGTTTGCTGATTGGCGGTGCGGCGCTCCTAGGTGACCTGATCGAATCGCTGATGAAACGCAGTGCACGACTCAAGGATTCGGGTAACTTGATCCCCGGTCATGGCGGTATTTTAGACCGCTGTGATAGTTATATTTTTACTGCACCCTTGGCTTTTTATATGATTAGTCTGGTCATTAGTGGCCTGATTCGATGATGTGGGTGCATTGTAAATAGGAATTGATAAACTGATAAAGCCAGCACCTCAAATCGGGGACTTATGCTCAATACAGCTTTAATTCTTAGTGCGTCTCCTGATATTATGGGCGGTACGGCAGTTTTTGCTTGCACGAGGGTACCTATTCAGACATTTCTAGACTATCTCAAGGCAGGCGAGTCTATTGATGATTTCTTAGATGGCTTTCCGACTGTGAGTAGAGAGCAGGTCATCGCTCTATTAGAAGAAGCAGAAAAACAACTTGTCAGCATCGTGTCATAAAATGAGGCTGACTTTAGATGAGTGTATTGACTGTAGGCTGGCAGAAGTTAAAACAGTTCCTCAAATGGGGTGGGTAGGGATAAAAGATGGTCAACTGCTTACCCTAACAGCACCGAAGTTTGATGTTTTTGTCACAGTTGATCGAAACTTGTCATTCCAACAAGACCTATCGCAGTTTGACATTGCGGTAATTATCCTACAAGCCCCATCCAATCGTCTAGCAGATCTAAAACCCCTAGTACCAAAGATTTTAGCGATTTTGGGTGAGGTAATCAAAGGGCAAGCTACGGTAGTTACTGGCTAACCCACTTATGCTGAGCCTAGTTTTCTAATTCAGAAGTGTCCATGTTTATCCTGTGATTGCTTGGGTTAGCTACGACTGGCGACGCCGAGTTCCCGAAATAATAAGGGCGGCATCAACGTACTACCAAAGACCCATTCACACTCACTGCCGATCACCTCTAGGGCTTGACCAGCTGTGAAGAGATTACCAGCTACCATCGTATTTTTGACCCGGCCTACGATCTCACCGTTCTCGACTTTGTAGCCAAGGTCGAGATTGACAGAAAACTCACCAGCGAGCTGGTTGGATTGTCCGGCTCCGAGCACCTGATCAACAATCAGACCAGTTTTGATGCTCGCCACCATCTGCGCAAACGTCGCGTCTCCAGCACTCAGACAGACATTGACAGGTCGTGCGCCCGGACGACTCAAGCCGCCGCGAAAGCCATTACCTGTCGAAGTTACACCACCGCGCTCAGCCCAAGTCCGGTCCCAATAAAAGCTCTCAATGACCCCATTACGGATAAAAAATTTCTGCTGGGTTGCCGTTCCCTCATCATCTACAGCCGTGCGCCCAGGGCCGCTAGTCGGGTCTTCATAAACACTCAAGCGCGGGTCAAATAAATGCTGTCCGACTTTATCGGTCAAAGGGGAAGACTTTTGTACCACACTCTGACCTGAGAAGATCGTCCGAAACAACCCCCCAAAGACAGCCGCAGCGGCATTAGGTGTAAAAATTACGGGTAAAGTACCGCTCTCGATGGAGGCCATCTGGGTCGCGCGCGCGAGTTTGGTCTGGACTTCGAGGAGCATCGCACTATAATCCGGCTCTTCTTCGCGCACAAACTGATAACTGTAGACATCCAAGAGGTCTTCGCCACGCACCCAATTAGCCCCGAGACTGGCTCCTAGGGTTTGTCCAGCCTGCTCAAGATAAGCGCCATGGGTCGTGGCAATAACACGTTTACTATTGCGTAAGCTAAAGCCCGCACTGACCATGAGATCGGGATTAGCGGTCTTTAATGCGTCAATCCAGGTTTTGCCCTGAGCTACTAACGTACTCACTGCGGGCGCTGTATAGTCAGATTGGGTAGATGCCGCCAGTGTTGTTGGCTCAGCGAAATCAATGGCGCAAGGGTCGCCAATGGCTGAAGTTTGTAGAGCTGCTTCCACTAATTTTTCGGGCTGAGTCAAATCCGTTGAGCTGGCAAATCCTAATTTTCCTGCAGCAATAACTCGTAAAGCCACACCTTGCAGAGCTTTTGTCTCTAAGGACTTGAGGCGATTACTTTCAAAATCAACCGGCGTTTCTGCCTGTTCTAAATAAAAAACCTCGGCTTCAGCTCCCTGACTGCGCGCTAATTCCAAAATTTTGCTCAACACAGGTTCGATCATGGCGCTTCTCTGCGGGTCTTCTTCCAGTGTACGAGGAATTAACGCGGCAGCTTCGGCAGTTCGATCGGACGGGGTGGTTTACGCATCAGACGAGGCTCAGTAGCTGATGAAGTTGTGGGTTGACATACCTGCCCGATACCATCCACATTCCAAACTTGACGACTACGCATGTGCCGCAAACGACGATAGCGGGGGTCCCAATGAAAAAGACCATCCCAGTCACATCGCAAGAGACTATCTTCGAGACTAGCAACGGTCTGAAGAGGACGCTGACAACAGGGACACTTACGGGGGTGAATCATGCGCGAGCCTTAGGTTCTGGGCTTTACTTTCTAGCACGATCTTACACTATTAGTAGTTTTGTCAAGAGCTATACCCCCTAAATAACCAATTTTTTTTCAAAAAGTTAGTTGATCCTTCACCAAATATTGCTCTAACCACAAAAAACACAAGATTATGACGAACCGGCACTAGTTTTACCAAATTCACCCAACTGTTTGTGAATATTTTAGACGAGCCCAAGGTTTGACGGTTCTAACCTCACGTTCTGTGGCAAAATAGTCGGTGATCCAGAGGTAGCCATGGGGTTCGCTGACATCTCGATTGCCGATTTAGCCGAAGATTATCATCTGACTACTGAGCAGGTGTTGGCTTGGTGCGATCAAATGGGCATTCCTTATCGCAGTCCCCAATCCCAACTCGCTCTGGAAGATGCCAAGCGTATTATCCTGGCTATACAGGCGCAGGGAACTACAGGAGAACAGGTGTGAAGGCAATAGCGGTCAAAATGGGCATGGAAAAAATGTTATGGCTGACGGCGGTTGTGATGACCGTAACAGCATGTTCGAGTAGTCCTTCGGATCAATCCGCTGCGACCCCGGCAACCCCCGCCAGTGATGTCGCTTTTGTCGCCAAGGGTGATCTCCAAGGTGCCAAAAAAGAATTTAGCCGTATTGAGATGAAGCAGGGTGCAGGACTCTTCAAAACCCAATGCAGCCGCTGTCATGTGGGCGGTCAAACTTACGGCACCTATAAGGTCAATGAAATTAATCTTTCACTAGCCCAACTCAAAGGTGCGACCCCGCCTCTGGATAATATTGAGACGTTGGTCGCTTATATGAAAAAACCTCTTACCTATGACGGCACCCAAAACCTCTACGACCAAGGCCGCCATCCCAAATATAGCTCCGACACCGGGGATCGTCTCGATGACACCAAACTCGACTTGATCGCCGCTCACTTGCTCAAAGAAGCCAACTTTAATCCGAGCTGGGGTAAAGGCAAGGATGTGCGCTAGGTGAAAATTACAAACTTTTTTACTTTAGCCCTTGGGGGGGTACTCTTGGTGGCCTGCTCCGGATCATTGAGCACCGCCACTAAGCCGGATCGCTATGTCTTACAGTATCTACAAGTGGTCAAACCCATTGAAATTCCCCTTAATGCTCAGGGGCAAACCGTACTTTTTAGCCCTCAAGAAATTACCGAAGGTAAAACACTATTTGAAGATAATTGTATCAATTGTCATGTGGGCGGCAATTCCCTGCAAAGCCCGACGATTTCGCTCTCAAGTATCGATCTCAAGCAGGCGACGCCGCCCCGAGATAATCTAGTAGCGTTGGTGACTTTTATGAAAGCTCCGCGTACCTACAACGGCAAAGAACTGAGTCCCACCTGCCGTCCCGCTGATTTTCTCAAAGCCGATGATTTAGATAAACTAGGTGCCTTTATTTTGCGTGCTGCCGACCGCGCCAAGGGTTGGGCAACCCAGACCCCTGATGAATAAGAGTTATCAATTTGACAAATCTAGTCCAAAAGCGTTATCTTTGTTTACTTGTGGTGTAGCGAGGGATACCTCCTCTTGGCTAATGTAGTCGTTGTCGGAGCCCAATGGGGCGATGAAGGAAAAGGCAAAATCACCGACTTACTGAGTCATTCTGCCGATGTGGTGGTGCGCTATCAGGGGGGTGTCAATGCCGGACACACGGTGGTTGTCGGCGATAAAACTTTTAAGTTGCATCTCATCCCTTCAGGCATTCTGTATCCTGAGACCCAGTGTATTATTGCCGCTGGAACCGTCGTTGACCCGCAGGCGCTAATTAAAGAACTAGATTTTTTGGATACGCTAGGCGTTAGCACCGACAACCTGTATATCTCCCAAAATGCCCATGTCACGATGCCCTACCATCGGTTGATTGATCAAGCAGAAGAAGAGCGCCGGGGCAAGCATCGTCTTGGCACAACCGGGCGTGGTATCGGCCCGACCTATGCCGATAAATCAAGTCGTATCGGGGTACGGATTTTGGATTTGATGGATCCCGCAGGTTTGACCGAAAAATTGGCCTGGATCATCCCTTACAAAAATGTCTTACTTGAAAAGCTCTACGATTTGCCTGCCCTTGATCCAGAGCCGATTATTGCAGCCTATCTAGCCTACGCTGATCGTTTGCGTTCCCATGTCCGAGATACGGGGCTATTTTTGGCTAGCGCGACTCGTGAACGCAAAAACATTCTCTTTGAGGGGGCTCAAGGAACGCTACTTGACCTCGATCACGGCACCTATCCCTACGTCACAAGTTCTAATCCTGTGGCTGGCGGTGCCTGTATCGGAGCGGGTGTAGGCCCAACTACGATTGACCGGGTTATTGGTGTTGCCAAAGCCTATACCACCCGCGTTGGAGAAGGGCCTTTTCCGACGGAGCTAACTGACGAAATTGGGCAACACCTAGGCACAGTGGGGGCTGAATTTGGCACTACTACAGGCCGTCCTCGTCGCTGTGGGTGGTTTGATGCTGTGATCGGTCGCTATGCAGTGCAGACCAATGGCTTAGATTGCTTGGCGGTGACCAAACTCGATGTCCTTGACCATCTCAGCGAAATCAACGTCTGTATTGCCTATAGTTGTGACGGCAAGATCATTACGGACTTTCCTGGCGATAGTCGGATCTTGGCAAAATGCATTCCTCTTTATAAAACTCTACCTGGCTGGCAACAATCAACTTCTGGCTGCAAGACTCTAGAAGATTTGCCCGAAGCAGCACTACATTACTTGCAGTTTTTGGCTAAAGAGACGAACACACCGATCGCGATTGTTTCTTTGGGTGCCGAACGGGGGCAAACGATCATCGTTGAAGACCCTATTCATGGCCCGAAACGCGCCCTCTTGACTGAGGAAGCCGATCATCCTCTATGCCCATAAACTTGATTTCGTCAAGGTCTTGCCATCCCAAATCTTATAGGTATACTTGATAGAGTTACCTTACAGCTCAAAACCAATTAGGAAAGAGGAGGTGGTGCACATGGCCGACGGTAGTAGTACATACTTGGGTACACGTGAACCCATTGTCAACTGTGCGCCAGATGTTCTCGCTCGGTAACGAACGCGAAACTGGCAGTTAGACTGGGGTAATCATACCCGACCGGACCGCCTCTACATTGACGTAGGGGCGGATGGTTTTTTTGGGGAATTTGGGTGAGGATTACTCCCGTGCCATTAACTGTTGCTTTATATGGTTTGAGCGCTGACCCGCCCCATTGGGGTCATAGTTTGGTCATGAAATTATTGAGCGAATATTATGACCAAGTCTGGGTCTGGGCCGTTGATAATCCCCTAAAAAGTAAACCTGGTATGCCGTTAGCCCATCGCCAAGCCATGGTAGCGCTCACCACTCACGCCCTCAATTCGCCCTGTATCCTGCATCGACCAGAATTTAGTAGTCCTTGGACAGCGGAAAGCGTAGCCATTATTCATTATTTATACCCACAACACCAACTCTGGGTCGCCCTAGGGAGCGATGCCCTCAAACAAGTCAACCAATGGGCCGCCGTCGATATGCTCATTGCCAGAATTAACGGGTTTGTGGAAGTAGCGCGCGCTGGGCAACACAGTGATCTCACGGCTCTACAAGGTTTACCCGTACATTCACTAACGGGGGATATTCCTCCTTATGCAAGTCACGAAATTCGTCACCAGCTCAATACCGAGCATCAAGCAGCAGGACTAATTCCTGAGGTATTAACCTATATCCACCAAGAAAATTTGTACCTTAACATCCACAACTAATTACTCAGCCGCCTAAAAAATTACCCCTCATAAAAGAGGGGTAACCTATGGCTCAAGCCTCAACGACGCTGCGGTAACTTAGTCGTTAGTAACGGGTTGAGCTTGTGGCAACGTTGGCGTTGTTGCCGTCACAATCTGAACTTTACGGGTTTGTGTCGGCTGTGCCTTAGGTAAGGTCAGGGTAAGGATGCCATTTTGAGAGGTCGCTTGCACGGCATCAGGGTCAATTTTGCCCGGTAAGGCGAGTTGACGCAGAAATTTACCATAGCGGAACTCACTGCGCTGGGCGGTCTCTTGCTGCTCAGTTTTTTCAAAGCGATGCTCGGCACTGATCGCCACAGCCTCAGCACTGACCTGGATATCAACATCTTCTTGGTGTACGCCAGGTAGCGCAACCCTGAGGACATAGGCTTCTGGCTGCTCCCGCAATTCTACTGCTGGGGTAAAGGTTACAGGAGCCTTGGTCGTTTCTGCTGACGCTAGAGCATCGGCAAACAGGCGATTTATTTGCTGACGCGACAGGGTAACTTCTCGCAAGGGCTGCCAACGAATCATTGTCATAGCTGCGATCTCCTTCAATTAACTTGAGTGTATCTAACTCAATTATAGACCATTGGTTTAGGTGCTCGCAAATCAGGATAATTAATAAGTAAAAACACCGCATTTTCCTAAATTTGCGGTTAATGGTAGTGATTAGTCTGGTAATTCTTGCAACTATATGTATATTCTGATGTAGGCAGTAGCCCGTCCAAGAAGGAGATTTTCATGATTGCAACGCTAAGGTGTGGCGTTGACACCGTCCCCCACCAAAATTCACATGTACAACGTCGCTTAGTTGGCACGCTGGCCTTCGCGCTGGCCGTTACCGCTACTTGTCACGCACAAGCCCCAGCAACTGCACCGAGTCGTGATGATATCCAAACTTTGCAAGGTCGTTTAACGACTCTGCAACAGTCGGAAGATTCTAACCCTTATCTTGGTTCTCCGGCTTTGACCTTAGCCAACCCAACCGGATTTGGTGCGGCTAACAATACAGGCTTTTTTGGCTTATCCTATCAAGCGCGTATCCGCCCGAGTCAAACTGATTCTGATGCTGGCGCGGTGATTGGGATTGGCTTATTTGACCCCCGTGATGTTGCAGGTTTAGAACTGTCCTATACCGCCGCGAGCCTCAATGGACGTACCCGCCCTTTTGGTAGTGGTGGTTTTAACGCCAAAATTCACCACCGTTTTACCGATGATCTCTCAGTAGCTGTGGGTTATAACGGCTTTGCCAACATTGGTCAAAGTAATACGGTTCCTGGCTTTACCAATGACTTTACAGGTTCGCTTTACGCCGCTGCCACACAAATTTTCCGTACTCAAGATGATATCAATGCGCCGTTTAGCCGGATTGCCTTGACTGTGGGAGCCGGTAATGGTCAATACCGCACCGTGCCTACGATCTTGCTTAACAACGGCGGGGTCGGGGTATTTAGCAGTCTAGCGTTTCGGATTGCTCAGCCTGTGAGTGCCATTGTGGAATGGACAGGACAGGATCTCGCAGCGGCGGTGTCTTTCGTACCGTTTGCTGGAATTCCTTTTTATATTACTCCGGGTGTGCGGGACTTAGCAGGTGAAGGGCTAAATGGTTCTCGGTTTGTACTCGGCACAGGCTTTTCCTTCAAGTTCTAAAACTCTCTACCTAGGAGAACCCCCAGATGCATAAGTTATGGCTACCTAGTCTCGCAAGTTTGCTTATTCTGTCGCCGATGGCAGTTTTAGCTCAGCCTTCTAATCTATCTGATGTCTCTGGCGTCAATCTGTCAGATACCAGTGGAACAACAATTTCTAGCTATCCAGGTTTTTCTGGTGTCTCTGGCAAGGGTTCTTCCTTGATTCCCGAGCTTTCCAAGAGCATTGATGATGCGTTCCAAAAGTATCAAGCCTCAGAAGCCGATCTCGGGCCTCGGCATTTTGGGCGCGCTGCGCGTGACCCGGTCTGTGTCAACCCGGATCTCATCAAACTGAATGGTTTGCTAGGTCAAGCAAATTCTTTACTCAACGGCGCTGATCCAGGCCAAGCTGCACAAATTCGGAGCAGCTTCCCCACTTGGTAATGTCCCTCTTCGTGTTTTAAGGAAGTGAACGAACATGCAAACTGCTCATAATTATTTTGCCGCTGCCCTGCTGCTTACTACAGCCATGGCAGCCCGTCCAGCTCTAGCAACCGAAACCTTCGGTAACAATGGTATTCAATTTGATGTGGATACGATTGTAGACTTTGAATTTGTGCGCTCCCATGGCGCCTATCTCGGTGTTTTTGGCGTAATTAATCTCGATAGCGGCGAAAAAACACCCCTATTAAGTGAAACCAAGCCCGCCGACAACTATGTGCAAGCCGATGTTTTCCGTCCTTCGGACTACAAAGATGACAGCGCAGCCGATACAACCCGTGACTTTTTGGGGACACCCGGTAATGCTGTGCCGCAGCCTGTTTCTGAGTACACTTTTAAGGCTACCCAACGGTATACTTTGTTCTTGGAATCAAGCTACTTGGGTAAACCCGCTGGCATCATGTACTCCACCAACAGCCAAAACTCTGGTGGTGCCCGTCGTGCATTATTTGAAAGCGGTTTTTCTGGCTTAGATAATGGCGGCAGCTTAATTCGCTTCAATGACACGGGTAGCCTACTTGTCAAAACCACCAAGCAAGACGAAGACTTTGATGACTTTGTCGTTATTGCTGGCGGCGGCTTAGCTTGTCCTTACACCCAAAAGTAGAGGGTTGTTACCCTAACGCCCATGGGATTACTCCAGCACAAACAGTATGTCCTCTGTTGGCAGGCAGGCATACTGTTTTTGTCTTTATTGAGCTTGCCAACTCTAGTTTTAGCACCTGTTTTTGCGCAAGTTCCTGCTGACCGCAGCAGTTTACTCAGTGAAAATCTCCTCAGTCGTGGTGTTTATCGACTACAGAGTGGCGATAATCGCGGAGCTTTGGCGGATTTTAATAGTGTCCTGCAAACCTACCCTGACTATGCACTGGGTTACTACAATCGGGCTATAGCGAAGAGCAATCTAGGCGATAAACGCGGTGCAGTGCAAGACTATAGCTCGGCTCTGCGGATCAATCCTCAGTTAGTGCAGGCTTGGTTTAATCGCGCTAGTGAGCGGATGGCTCTAGGTGATGCGCGCTTAGCTGTGGGAGATTTGAGCCAAGTAATCCGGTTGACACCCAAATCAGCAGCGGCTTATCTGCAACGCGCACAGGCCAAAAGCAAAATTGGGGATAGCCAAGGGAGTGCTGCTGATCTGGCTCAAGCCAAAAGACTACACCAAGGCGGGCAACCCCTCAGTAGTACGCGCTCAGGGGGTATCGAAGACCTCAATCAATCTTTACTGATCATGCCCGAAACAACCCTTAGTGGTGGCGTCGCTGTCTATGAAAAATCTCCCCAAAAAACCTATGTGAGCAACCCTCAAAGTGCGGTTGAATATTACCGCCGAGCGAATACCCGTTATAGTTTGGGGGATAAAGAAAGGGCAATTGATGACTGGACACAGGCGATTCGTCTTAATCCGGATCTTGCTGATGCCTACTATAACCGTGCTGATGCCCGAGTTGAGTCTGGTGATAAACAGGGTGCTCTAAGTGACTATAGCCAAGTCATACGCCTTAGCCCCAAAGATGATACAGCCTACTTTAGTCGGGCTACGGTTAGCTATGGCTTGGGGGATAAAATCGGTGCTGTCACCGATTGGAGTCAAGCAATTACCTTAAATCCTGGTTTTGCCGAAGCCTACAGTAATCGGGCGATTGCCTACACCAGCTTAGGTGATAAAACCCAAGCCATCGCCGACTATACCCAAGCCGTCGGTCTCAATCCTAAAGATGCCCTTTCCTACTACAATCGGGGGGTCTTACGCGCCGAGGCAGGCGACATAGCTGGTGCTCTGAATGACTATAGCCAAGTCTTAGAACTCAAACCCAATGATGCCTCAGCCTACAATAATCGTGGCGCGGCACGGTTGCAATTGGGTAATCGTCAGGGTGCACTCGAGGACTATACCCAGGCTATTCGCAGTAATCCCCAATTTGCTCTAGCCTACGCTAATCGCAGCAGTCTCTATAGCGAACTCGGTCAAACCCAAGCTGCCCTCGAAGATGCGAATCGCGCCCAAGCGATACTTCAAAAAACCCCCGTGACCGCGAACCAGACCGCCATTTTACCGCCCTCGAGCTTTAGTCCCTTACCCACGGATCAGACTACGACCCCAGCTAGTCAGCCCCAGCTCACCCCGGCCACCGCTAGTTTACCGCCCAATATGGTCTTAACTTTTTTGAGAAAAGGAAACCGAGCCTATACCTTAGGCGACAGTCGCGCAGCGATCAGCGCTTGGAGTCAGGCCATCCTACTCAATCCTAATTTTGCACAAGCCTATACGAATCGTGGCTTAGCCCGGTTGAATTTAGGTGATCGTAAGGGGGCTATGGCTGACTATACCCAAGCGATTCGGATCACGCCCACCGCTTTGGCCTTTAGTAACCGAGGAACTACGCGTCTGGGTTTGGGTGATCAAAAAGGTGCCATTGCTGACTATAGTCAAGCAATCAAAATCAATCCCAACTACGCAACCGCCTATTATAATCGCGGTTTAATTCGCATTAATCGCGGGGACAAAAGTAACGCGCGTTTCGATCTACAAAAAGCAGTCAAACTTTTTGATCAACAAAATAATACGGTTAATCTGCAACAGGCTATCCAAGCTCTACGCACACTCTAACTCAACGGGCAAAGGCTAAACCCGCAATACCACGTTGTACTTCTGCAAGACGGCTAAAAGATTTGGATCCTTGATAACCAGAAATTAGAGCCAAGATGCGTAGGCTTTTGATGCCGGTATAAATCTTACCGTTAATTTCCCAAGAAGGTGAGACGACTACGTTATTTTTTGAGCACTGATCACCGTGATTAGAACAATTAACTTCTTCGATGCTCGAGGCAGCTTGGTTCCCAAAAAATTCTCGTTGCACCGCAGCAAATGGACAACCATTGCGGACATACACCCGGGCACCAATCTGTTTAAGATGCTCAGCTAGGGCGACTTCAGGATTGATTTGGGTGGTAGAAGTGGTCATAGCGGTCAGGGTTGGTTGCACCGTCGATTCTGGTTCTGCGTTGGCAATTGTGGTGAGACCGCAAACAAAAAGTGTAATAGTTAGAGTTTTTAGAGCTGACTTAAAGTTAAACATGCTGTTGCCTCCAATGGGTCGAAGCCGTGCATTACGGAACCATGAATTAGTTATATCGCGACTGAACTAGTTACTAAATCCGTGCATTTAAGACTTTGTGAAAGTACTAGTTTTCCCGTACATAAAGCAGCTGCGCCAGAAATTTTGCAGTTAAGATACTATTGCCCAAAACAGTTTTTTACGTGATAACTAGCAAACACACTCTATTTTGTTTACCAAAAATAGTAATACTCAAAAAAAATCAGTAATGGTACGTAATTACAGCTCTAGCATATCCAAAAGCATCTCAGTAATTATGCTAATCGGCACCACCCAAACTCAGCTGCTGAATGGTGTACTGATCGTAAATAGACGGGGCGTTCTCGATAATGTGTGAACCTACATAGTTGTCAGGTAATCTGCTGAGCCTCACCACTGAGTAAGATTGCTGTCAAAGTGTGTCATAGCCAAATGTTCTGAGGCTCGGTATGATCGTATGATCACCCCTTCACGACTCTTGATATGAAATCCTTTTTGGAACTGCTAAAAGAACGTGTCCTGGTTTTTGATGGTGGCATGGGCACGAGTGTACAAAATTTGGATCTAAGTGCCGATGATTTTGGGGGTAAGGCGCTAGAGGGCTGTAACGAATATCTAGTCAAGTCAGCCCCTGAGGTCGTCAAAAGTATTCATGCCAGTTTTTTGGAAGCGGGCGCTGACGTTATTGAAACCAATTCCTTTGGTTCAACTGCTATTGTCCTAGCAGATTATGATATTGCCGATTTGGCCTATGAACTTAATCTCAAAGCCGCCCAACTCGCTAAAGAAGTAGCACAAGCCTTTTCGACGCCTGCCAAGCCACGCTTTGTTGCTGGATCGATGGGACCGACCAATAAAATGCCGACTTTTGGCGGGATTAGTTATCGCGATATGGTGCAAGAATATTACACCCAAGCCCTTGGGCTACTTGATGGCGGGGTGGATTTATTTTTGATTGAAACCTGCTTTGACCTTTTGCAAACCAAGGCTGCTTTGAGCGCGGTGTTTCAGCTATATGCTGAACGGGGCGTGCGTTTGCCTGTGATGGCCTCGTTGACCTTTGAGCCACCGCCACGCGGCACGATGTTGGCAGGTTCGGATATTGCTACAGCCTTGACGGTGTTGAGTCCGTATCCGATTGATGTGCTAGGGCTTAACTGTGCCACCGGCCCTGAACATATGGCAGAACATATTCGCTATTTATCTAACCATTCGCCCTTTGCAATTTCGGTAATTCCCAATGCTGGATTACCAGAAAATATCGGCGGTCATACCCACTATCATCTATCTCCCGAAGAATTGGTGCTGCGCGTAGGTGCGATGGTGCGTGATCTTGGGGTCAATGTGGTGGGTGGCTGCTGTGGTACCACCCCAGCCCATATTCACGCCCTCGCTCAGGCCGTAGCTCAGATCACGCCCCAAGTCCGGCAACCGGAATTAATTGCCGCCGCTGCTTCTCTCTATAGCATTGCGCCTTTGCAGATGACCCCCGGCCCAGTGATGGTGGGTGAACGCTTAAATGCTAATGGCTCTAAGCAGTTTCGGGAGTTGCTGCTCGCAGAAGACTGGGATGGCATGGTAGCGATGGCTAAAGCCCAAGAACGAGAAGGGGCGCACTTTTTAGATGTGTGTGTCGATTATGTGGGACGCGATGGGGTGCAAGATATGCGCAACCTAATCGAACGGCTCAAAACTGCAGCAACCTTGCCCTTGGTCGTAGACTCGACTGAATTGCCTGTTTTGCGCGTTGCCCTAGAACAGTTGGGGAGTCGGGCGGTGGTTAACTCAATTAACCTCGAAGATGGCGAGGAGCGCATGGCGAAAGTCCTGCCCCTATGTAAGGAATTTGGTGCGGCTGTGATTGCTTTGACCATTGATGAAGACCGAGAAGCGGGCATGGCCAAGACCGTCGCGCGTAAGTTAGCGATTGCCCAACGTATCTATGATTTGGCGGTGCATAAATATGGCATGCAGCCAGAGGATCTAATTTTTGACCCGTTGACCTTTACTTTAGCGACTGGCAATGCAGATGACCGCCGCTTGGGCTTAGAAACCCTCGAAGGCCTTCGGATTATTAAAGAGCATTTACCTGGGGTTAAAACAATTTTGGGCTTATCAAATATTTCTTTTGGATTTAAGCCCAAAGTCCGTCATGTGCTCAATTCGGTTTATCTCTATTACGCCCTACAGAGTGGTTTGGATATGGCGATTGTTCATGCTTCCAAAATCTTACCCATCTACCGGGTGTCTGAAGAGGAGAAAGAGTTACATCGCCGTTTGATTTTTGATGATTGGGTGGATGGTGACCCTTTACAAAAACTGCTGAATTATTATACGGTCAATACTGGTAGCACACAGGCTGAGCGAGCCGAAGAGCAAGCCCTCAAACCCGTTGAAGAACGCCTCACGCAGCGCATTATTGATGGCAATCGGGTTAATTTGCCTGCTGACCTCGAAGAAGCGATGACGCAAGGGTATACGCCGCTCGTGATCATCAATGATTATTTGCTTGATGGCATGAAAACCGTCGGCGAGCTGTTTGGTAGCGGACAAATGCAGCTACCTTTTGTGTTGCAATCGGCTGAGACTATGAAAGCGGCGGTCGCCTATTTAGAACAATTTATGGAGCGCGTCGAGGGTTCGGAGAAAGGCAAACTCTTAATTGGTACGGTCAAGGGTGATGTCCATGATATTGGCAAAAATCTGGTTAATATTATTTTGACAAATAATGGCTACAAAGTTTTTGACTTGGGTATCAAAACACCGATTGAAAACTTTATCCAAGCGATTGCAGAACACCAACCCGACTGTGTGGGGATGAGTGGCTTACTCGTCAAGTCCACGGTGATCATGAAAGAGAATCTACAAATCTTTAATGAACGGGGCATCACCTTACCGGTCATTTTGGGTGGGGCGGCGTTGACGCGGCGTTTTGTGGAGGTCGATTGTCAGCAAGTTTACAAGGGTAAAGTAACTTATTCTCCTGATGCTTTCGCGGGACTACATTTTCTTGATCGCTTAATGAAAACTAAAGCCACTGGACAATGGT
The DNA here is from genome assembly GCA_038226175.1 of Gloeobacterales cyanobacterium. Taxonomy (GTDB): domain Bacteria; phylum Cyanobacteriota; class Cyanobacteriia; order Gloeobacterales; family Anthocerotibacteraceae; genus JBBRQP01. The sequence continues at coordinate 2,089 of JBBRQP010000038.1, read as the reverse complement.
CAAATACGGTTGGTTTCTTGGATGATCTGACGGTCACCAAATCGGTCGAGACCAGTTCTGGTATGTTACTTTCAGAAAAAACAAAACGGCGTAAACGACAACTAGGGGTACGCTCTAAAGTTGCTTTAGATATTACTCGTCCAACACCGCCATTTTGGGGAAGTAAGATTTTGCGTCAGCAAGACTTGGATATTACAGAAGTGTTCAAGTTTTTGGATGTCAAAGCCTTGATTAGTGGACAGTGGCAGTTTCGTAAACAAAAAGACCAATCAAGGGTAGTCTATGAGCAGCTGGTACATGAAAAAATGTTACCAATTTTCGAACACTGGAAATCACGGTCTGTGGCAGAAAATTTACTTTCGCCAGCCATTGCCTATGGTTATTTTCCTTGTCAAGCCCAAGAAGATGAGCTGTTAGTTTATACCTTAAAATCTCTGGCACGCTATCAAGCAACGGGTGATCTAAGTAAACTTCAAATTGCGGCACGTTTTAGGTTTCCCCGTCAGCAAGGACAAGATAAATTATGCATTAGTGACTTTTACAGTCCAGTGGGTTCGACTCAGATGGATGTACTGCCTTTACAAGCAGTTACTTCTGGGGAAAGTGCGAGCCAAAATGCCCAAACACTCTACCAAGCTAATAATTATGCGGACTATCTCTACTTTGCGGGATTAGCAGTACAGACGGCGGAAGCATTGGCTGACTGGGTTCATGCACGGATTCGGCGGGAGTTAGGGATCAGTGATCATGATGCGCCTGAAATGGCAAAAATGATTAGTCAAGGTTACCAAGGTTCTCGTTATTCCTTTGGTTATCCGGCCTGTCCGAATATCCGTGATCAACGTAAATTACTCTATCTTTTGCGGGCTGAACGCATTCATCTGACGATGGATGAAAATCTGCAACTGTATCCTGAGCAGTCGACGACAGCGTTGGTTAGCTATCATCCTGAGGCGCGTTACTTTAGTGCGTGATCTATGTTCATAGCTGAATTAGTTGGTCAAAGAATTTCGGCATAGCAAACAGTTAGGAGCCAGCTCAAAGGATATTCAGATGGATGCAAAAAAAGCTGTTGTGCTTGCTAAACAGCATATTGCTTATCTCTTTGCCGATGAGCAGCTTATCAATATTGGTCTTGAGGAAGTCATGTTTGATGATGAGACTAATGAATGGATTATCACTATTGGCTTTTCTCGCCCTTGGGATCAACCACGTCAATTAATTATGGTGTCTGCCGTATCAACGTTTTCTCTCTTACGCACCTATAAAGTTGTGCGCATTGCCAGCGATTCAGACCGTCTACGTTCTATCCAGAAACGTGAGCTACAGAGTTGAGCTTTGATCCCATTTTGCTGATACTAAAAAAGCCTAATTTCGTTATGCGCACGAATTTGTCGCAAAAAAAAGCCTGATTGCTGACAATCAATGTGAGGTGCATTGGGTAAAAACTCTGATGAGCAGGACAAGAGTGTTATTGTTTCGGGCGGGTTCGGTAGCTTTTTTTAATGGTTTGGTGACGTTGATTATTTTGTTGGTTGCGCCTTTGGGGTTAGCGGCGGTTTTGACCTGTACGATGGCGGTGACTTTTTCGAGTCTGGTGGTCGGGGGTATTGCTGAGGGCGTGGTGCGCTATTTGGGTGCAGCGGATGGGGTTGTGTTGCGGGAGCGGGGACGTGACTAGTCTGTATGTTTTGGAGCAGGGCTGTCAGCTGAGTAAGGATGGAGAGTATTTGGCGGTCTATCAGCAAAATCGCATTATGCAAAAGCTACCTCTGCCTTTGCTAGAGCGGATCTTGATTTTTGGGCGGTCACATCTGACGCTTGATGCGACGCGTGCTTGTCTCAAGCGTGAGATTTTGGTGGCGTATCTTTCGCAGCAGGGGTGGTTATATGGGAGTTTGAGTCCGTTGAGTCGTGGTAAAGGCCGTCTCTGGAGTTTACAAAAACAACTTACAGCGGTTTTCATACGGATGTACCAAGATAACCAGAGTGAGTGAACCAACCTTTCGCATCAGTTTCTGTAATACGCTTTAGCCCTTGTCCTATCGCTTCTTCAAGACTTTCTTTGTCACGCTTGCCTTGGGAGCGT